>NZ_KV794125.1:0-3341 GCF_001808665.1 Streptococcus sp. HMSC070B10
TTTTTGCCTACAGGGATAATCTCATCCAGGAGGGCCTGCTGGTTCTTCTTGGCCTTAGAAATGTACTGAGGAGGTTTGATATAAAATCTAACCTTTGCCCTCAGTGCTCCCTCAAGAATAGGCTGGCCCATATACTGATTAGCAATGAGCAGCTGGCAATGATTGCGCCAGGATTTCATGTCCTTGTCTTCGTAAGTCGTGGTAAAATTTCCACGTCTCGCAAACCTTGGCCGTGATTGTGGCTTAGGCTCAATGTTCAGGGTTAATTTCATCCTAACTAAGCTCCCCTCTCAATCCACAGAGATCAAAAAGATTTTGTTTGTTAGCCTCGATATATTCAAAGAATATTTGTAACTCAGCTAGTTTTCTTTTTTCTTTCTTCACTCCTAAACTTGTATGGTATTCTACGTCCTCCTCAGGTTTGGCCTTAATGTCTAGCCAGTAGAGAGGCTCAAAAACGTCCCCATTTTCATCTAAAGACGGCTCTGCGTCCTGGTTTCTAAAAACCATCTTCATATCATAGCCAATCATATTCTCAATTTTGATTTCTTTATTTTCAATCTCGATTACGATTGATGTTTTTGGGACATTGATTTTAGTTATCATGTTGTTTCTCCTGTAATTTTTTATATTTCTTTAGGCACTTCTTGCAGAAATGCTTATCAGTTCCTTTGTATTCTATTTCCTCAGCCCAAAGAGGCTCTTGCCAATACTTCTTGCAATGAGACCACCCTGTTACATTATTAAAAAGGTGAGGTTTTGCATTACCATGTATATATCCTGTATTATTGCGCTCTTCTGAGGCTAAAGGTAATTCCCATCTATATCCAACCATACTTAGAACCTATTAGAAAGGCAGATCATCATCTGAGATGTCCATAGGGTTTGAACGACCAAATGGAGAGTTGTAGCCTCCTGATGAGCTATTTCCATTTTGGAAAGTGTTGCCTTGACCTTGTCCGTGCTGACTGTTGCGACTTTCTAGCAGAGCGACGCTCTCAGCGACTACCTCGGTCACATATCGACGCTGACCGTCTTTCTCGTAAGACCTGACTTGTATGCGTCCAATGATCCCGATAAGTGAGCCCTTGCTACAATACTGAGCAATGATGTCAGCTGTGCCTCTCCACGCTTGAAAATTGATAAAATCAGCCTCACGGTCTCCATTTTCATTCTTGAAATTGCGATTGACCACAAGTGTCCCCTGCAAGCTAGATACATTGTTAGGCGTTTTTCGTAGATCAGGAGGCGCTACAAGCCTCCCAACCAGTGTAACGTTGTTAATCATCTGACTTGTCCCCCCTAGCGCTACGCTCTCCCAAGAGATAGCCTAAAAATATCCATAGGATAGCCATTCCAATCTCTTTGATAAAATCATTCATTATTTCTCTCCTTTGCATTCATAACATACATTTTGACCTACATCTTTTGCCTTGATTATTGATAAGCTGCCACATTTCTCACAGTTGATTAAAAAACCTAAACCATTTGAATTGATATTGCTTATATTGTTCTCTGAGGGGACTTTGTAAATAATTAAGGCGGATGTATGCCAATATTCAGCACTGACTCCACTGTCAGCGACAGCAGACACATTTGATTGAAATTTGATGTCAATCAACTTAATTCCTGGATTTTCAGCAAGCCAGCTATTTATTTGATCGTCAATCGCCTCATCACGTGGATAATCACATGAAAGAAACACGGTTTTAATCATATTCCCCTCCTGGGTTATGCCACCAGACTATCAGGTCATCCTGATTGTCTCTGATGTACTGCTCAAATCTTTCAAAGTGGTCGATAGCATGTTTTAAGCGTTGCATACCCTCTCCAGCTTTTGAGCAAAAGCCACAAACTTTAAAGACAGGCTCAATCATGTCAATAATTTCTACGACTTGGCCATCAAGGTTCCAGACGCTATCCTCTCCCACCTTAAAATCTAGGATAAACTCATCCCCTAGGTTGTGGATAACTTGCAATCTCTTGCCGTCTGAATAGATGGCTACGCTGTCAGATACTTTTCTGATTTCCATACTTACCACCCACATTGCTCATTGAGTTCAGCCTGAGTCAATGGCTCGATACGTTGATAACCGCTGACTTGATAGTTCTTTTTAAAATCAAATCCGAGCTGACTTAGACCAGCCTTAAAACGGTCTTTTTCGGATGTATCCACAAAATACACCTCTAAAGTCATTTTTTGGGTATATCGTTTTAGGTCGTTTTTAGCCCCTCTAAGAGCGTCCTGCTCATTTTGGGGGATTTGCCCACCGTTCAAGATTTCGCCTGTCTCTGGGTCAAATTTTGGGGTTTCCGTTGATTTTGGAGCTTGTTCCTGCTGTTTAGTTTGTTGAGCTGCTAAAAGTTCCTGATTTTCTCGCTCTGCTCGTTCTTGAGTCAGTCTGGTTTCTTCCTTTTGCTTTTCAAATTCATAGTCAGCTTTGATTTGTTCAAAAACCTCAGCAAGAGTCAAATCTTTCAGCTGTCGGATGTAAGGTGAGTCAGTCATTCCGTACTCAGCACATAACCCTGAAATAGCTGACTTAGCCTTTTCAAATTCTTGCTGTTTCTGATACTCAAATGTGACCATGTCATCAAGTGACTTCATAGTGGCTTTTTTAAGCGTCACGCCGTCAGCCATGAAATCACCAGCCTTGACATACTCAAGGGCCTTTTCATCAAAGAGACGAGGGTCCAGCATGTACTCAGCTGATTTGTTGGCTATGTAGCCTTTGACTGTATCAATTCGGACAGCCTTTTGATGTTCTTCAAACTCTTTGACATCACTAGCGATTTTGGTGATGATGTCTTTTAGAGGCTGGATGGCATTCTTGACATACTTGTCAAATTCGTCAGCTGGTTCAGATAAGACTTTCTTATTCCTGATCCGTTCATCAGAAACCTGCTTGTCTAATTTTCGTAGATCGGCAAGTGTCTGCTTGTCATCCTTGATGGTTGCAGCTGTAACCGTGTAATTTTGATACTTGGCTACAACCTCATTGATATTCTGTTCAAATTTCTCACGGTCAATGATTTCAACCTGTGCCTGTGTTACTTTTACCTGTAATTCTTGCATGTTGCCCTCCTAATATTCAAGTTCACCGTCTAGCAGCTCGCCCTGGATTGGCTCCTCAGTTTGAGTAGGTCCAGGAACTGTGTGGGCTTGCTCTTTGTTAAATTGCTCAATCTGAGCCATCTTGCGTGCAATTACATCCTCACGGCTCTCTTGAGGTGTGACGTCTTTGATACGGTCAAATGTTTCTCCACCGTCGTCCTCTGTGTACATGTTCCCCAAGTCCTCAGGGAAAGCCTCTCTAAGAGCATTAACTAGGGCTGTTTTT
>NZ_KV794126.1:0-4746 GCF_001808665.1 Streptococcus sp. HMSC070B10
GATGGCAAAGACTAAAATATATTTTTGGTTAAAAGTTGATAAGAAGTTTTTTGATAACCTTTTTATTAAGCGACTTAAAAATATGCCTGGTGGCTACACTATGACAGTGATTTATATCCGTCTTATGTTAGAAAGTCTAGAAGATGATTGTATTTTGTACTATGAAGGATATTTTGATAGTTTGGTACAGGAATTAGCTTTAAAACTGGATGTTTCTGAAGATGATATAAATATGACAGTAGCATATTTTACCAGATGTGGACTGATTCAGATTGATGATGATGGCCATGCTACATTATCGCAAGCAAAAGCCATGGTTGAGAGTGAAACAAACTGGTCTAAATATAAACGTGAACAGCGAAAACAAGCCCCAAATGTGGCAAGATTGGAAAATGTCCAAAATAGTTGGACAAATTCCAACTTGTGTCCAACAGAGATAGAGAAAGAGAATAGAGTTAATAGTAAGAGTAATAATTTATATTTAGATAATATATTGTCGGGAAATCTCGACTTCACTTTTCCTACTTGGCTTGAAGAAAACGCTAGAAAAGATTTAGAGAAAACAAAACATAAAGAACTTTGGATTCCTATTGCTTATTTGAATCAAGTAGCTAATAAGCGGTATAAATTTGTTGATAAGACAAAAAGGCTTTTACTAGCACGATTCAAAGAAGGCTATACACTTGAAGATTTTAAACAGGTGATAGATATTAAAACGGCAGAATGGAAGGATAGTCCTGAGTTTTCTAAGTATCTGAGACCAGAAACACTTTTCGGAACTAAGTTTGACGGTTATTTGAATCAAAAGCCTAAAACCATAAAAGGGAAGTCCGAAGACAACTTTCCAGATCTACCATTTTAGGAGTTGCAAAGATGAAGGAACAATTTAAAGAATTTAATAACAGAAAAATATCGGATAAAGTTTGCGATATTCACCAGGTAAATTATTGGGAAATTTCTGTACCAGTGTTAGGGAGTTCAGAAAGAAAAGTACAAGCATTTTGCCCGGAGTGTGTAAAGGGAGAGATTAAACAAAAAGAACAAGACCTATTACAGCAGTTCGAGGACAGACAGGCTTACTTTAAAACTTATGATGTCTTAATGCGTGATAGTACGATCCCTAACGAGTTGAAAGGAGCAACGTTTGATAATTTCTTTGTTAAGACGACAGAAGAGCGTCAGATGTTAGAGTTTGTAAAGGGGCAAGTCCAGAAGTACCTTGCAGGTATGACGGGAAATACTTTAATCAGTGGTAGCACAGGAATAGGAAAAAGTCATTTATCTCTTGCCTTGGCTAAAGAAATCAATGAGAGTTTTAGGGAGAAGAACGAGCCTAAGAGTGTCTTGTTTGTCAGCTTAACCGAGATTATCAAGCAGATAAAAGAAGGCTGGGCTTATGGAAGAAATGCAAACTTAACAGAGTATGAGGCGGTCAAAAAGCTTGTTGATGTAGATTTTCTAATCATCGATGACCTGGGGGCAAAAAATGGGACGGTAACACCTAAGAGTGACTGGGAACAGGATTTCTTGTTTGATATTATCAATAATCGAGAAACTACGATTTTCAACACGAACCTAGATAGTAGTGAACTGCGGACGGTATACAATGCTAGAAATTCAAGTAGAATTTTGAAAGGTTTAGAAGGGAACACTTTCAAGGCTTTTACGATCAAAGATAAGCGATACACTATAAATACAGTGAGGGGAGAATATCAATGAATGATGATAAAATGCGATTTGCAACAGAAAAAGGCTTTGTTGTCTACGAAAAATGTGGTATAATAGAGATAGAAAAAGTTCCAAGTTTTGGAGAGATAACTTTATTCTATTCAGATGGGAAATTTACTCATCTAGTCAAAAAAGAAACTAAAAAATAAGTCTATTGAGAACAACTCAGGGACATACCGTAAGCATATAATGCTAGTGGTATGTCCCTTTTTGTTTGCATAGAAAGGGGGTGAGGGAGATGTCAGGAGATACTTCTTTAGGGTATGTAGTAGCCAATAAGTTTTCTATGGATCCAGATAAAAGACAGAAAATCTTTTCTCAGTGTAAAAAAGAAGATGATAGCTTAGAACAACGGAAACAAGAAATACTAGAAAAATATGCTAACAAACAAGACAAACCAAAATCTAGAAAAAATGATTCTAAAGGCTCGGAGAGTCATAAAGGAAAAACTAAGAGCAAAGAATTTTAGAAAAAATTATAAACAAAAATCAGATATTAAAAGATGAAGGAGCAAAAAAATGACAACTAACTTAGCTAAACAAAAAGAAAATCTAGAAGCTTATATCCGAAGTACAGGTTATAACACCAGAGGGATGAACGTAGAAAATAATCATGTACTCATTGAAAAACCAATCCTTGATAGTTACGAAGATGAACATCAACGTAAAGAACTGGTTGATCTAGTAAATGTTATTGAGACTCGCACCCGTGGTGGGAAGTATGAAGTAACTGACTTTGAATCTGATTCATTACAAGAAGTTAGCGAAAATTCGGTTGAGAGAACAGAAGCAGATAAAAAGAAAACGATCAGCGTTGATTACTTAGTTAAATTATTCAGTGGAAAACTTGATTTTTCACAGGAACAATTAGATGATGGCCAATATAATTTAACGGATTTTCTTGGTAAGAAGATTATTAAATTAAAACGTAGAACACGAAATAGAGAGATTGGGAAAATTCTCCAAACTGCGAAAGTGCAGACTGCTACAAGTATGGACGACTTGAAATCTATTGTTTCTTTAATCAATCCAGAGCGCAATGTATCTATGGTTGTTAGTCAATCACTATTTAGTGTCTTAGAAAAAATGAAAGACACTTCAGGAAATTATCTTCTTAAGGTTGATAAAGAGACAGGGACAAGTGAAACATTCTTTGTAGATAACTTTTTAATTGTAGATGATACAACATTAGGGAATAAAGGTGATAAAAAAGGCTTTATCGGAGATCTAGAAAACTTTGTTACTTTGTTTGATCGAAAGAAAGATACACTTAGTTGGGTGAATGCGAATGACTATTTTGGGAAACGGTTGATTTTACATACCCGATTTGATGTAAAAAAAATTGAAGAAGATTGTGGTTACTTTATTCAATGGAACTAGGAGAAAGAAATGGATATTAATCAAGTATTTGAAACACTGGATGATCTAGATAATAAAAAAAGTAAGATTAATTCAGCACGAGAACAGTTAAGCGAAAAAAGGAAAAGCCTGTTAGGCAATCAAGCAGTTTCATTTGAGAACATAGATTCTTTTTTGTCAAATAACTTAGAATCTTTAGAGCAGCTGGAAAAGATGGAAAAAGCTATTAATGGCCTTCAGGAAAAATTTGATAGTGATTTTTCAGAAGCTAATGCAGTCATCTTTGAATACATTTTTAAAGAAACTAAGCAACGGATGGAAACTAAGAAGATCTATAAACAATACCGAAAGAAACTTAGACGAATTTTGGACGCATATGATGAAATTCAAGAACTGAAGAAGGATGTAGAAGAAATTCATACAGGTGTAGTCAGAGAAATAAGTCAGAGACATTCTCTATCGCCGTATCGAACAGAAGTAAGTCCGCTTACTGTCCTACCATTCTTAACCCCTGATTCTAGCGGATGGATGAATTTTTCTAAGGAATATCGGGACATCAAAGTGTATTTAGAGAAATAGGGAACAAATTAAGTAAGGCTAGTGATATATGGCTCAAACAAAAGAAATATCGCTAGTCCTACTTTTATGCTTTACTAAGTTTCACATAACAAAGTAAGCATAAACTGAAAAGAAGTAATAGCTTAAAAGCAAGGTATATCAGGGGTTTACAGAATGGAGTGAGTTTCACAGAATGTAAGATATGAGAAACTGAGGGGATAAATTAAAGAAATTTCCCTTGAACTTGTCATATTGAAGAGTTGTCAAACTTAAAACAATGATACCTGGTAAGTGGAGTGTTGGAAGGCTTTTAGCGTTTTTTGTCAGTTTGACAGAATTTACAATTTGACAAATTGAAAGATAAAAAAATTTTTAAATTTAAGTGGAGGTACTTGCCTATGTACGAGTTGAGTAACAGAGACCTGGACGGGATAGATATTGAGTTAGGACGATATAGAACGCTTGCTAATAAAATTTATTTGAGAAGACAGGAGCTGATACATAATAAGAAGCATAGCACTGAAGATTATACTGGTGGGAAAGGCAAGACAGTATATAGTCCTACTGAAGCAACAATCATTAGAATTGAAGAAGACCAAACACTAAGATATTTAGAAGGTTTCAAACTAGTTGTAGATACCTTGATGGAAAACTTAATTGAAAGTGATCTAGTAATTTTTAAAATGAGATATTTAGAAGCTGATGCGACTTGGGAAGACGTGGCAGAGAAACTAAATAAAACTACTCGTTATATAAATAGCCGTAGAAAGGTAATCGCTAAAAGATTTGTTGAGTTGAAAGGATATTGACTCCCCCCCACCTTTTAAAAAATCTTTCTGGCCAGTAGGGTACCGGTGAAGGGAACTTTTTCCAAGTCGGAGCACTTCAGACAAAAAGGGGATAAAAACCTTTCAATTTATCAGAAAATGATTAGTTTTGAAGGGCAAGATACATGCGACAGAGAAGAAATAGATAAAACGTGTTTTATTGCAGGAAGATAGCAAAAGAGCTATAATAAAGTGGAGCACAAAGGATTATACTTTTAAAAAAGGAGACAGTATTCATGGCAAAAAATGATTATTGGGTAGTTGTTTATAAAATT
>NZ_KV794127.1:0-854 GCF_001808665.1 Streptococcus sp. HMSC070B10
CAGCAAACAGAAAAAAGAGTTTTTGGCTCTACTCACTCAAATCGTCCAAAAAGGGCGGTCTGTATCTGTCTTTTGTATCGTTGCGACGCAAAGTCCGAAAACTGATACTACCCTTTCAAGTGACATCAGAAGTCAGTTTGCGACCAAAATATTATTAGGTTCTGCGAATGCAGAAACGCAAAGAATGGCATTTGATGGCGAGGTTGCAACAAAGGGCGGTGTTGACCGTTTCAAAGGATTTTATATCTCTGATGGGAAGACAGACGAAACCCCGCTCTCCTTTGCTGTGACTGATTTGCATACATATCATCTAAATGACCTTAAATGCTTTGAAAAAGCGTATAAAATGGGTTTGTAGTCAGATGAGCATAAAAAATAAACAGAATAGGAATAATAAAAAAAAGTCATATCTTTCATGCTAAAATTTTAGTTATGAAAGATATGATTTTAAATATTAAAAGAGAAGCAATTGCTTTAGATTTAGATGCTGATTATACAACTATTGAAAATCAGTTAATTGATTTGAAGCAACAGATAAAAATTTTAGATGAATTTTTAGATTTAAAAATCTTAGACGTGTAAGATTTTATTTCCAAAATTCCCACCATTTTTTTGATATCTCTATCAGTTTTGTATCACGATTATATATAATTTGCTGAAGATTTGCTATTTGCATATCTTTAGTTTTTAATTGTTCTTTTAATAGTTCTATGATATCACTAGTGATATCATTATTGCTATCATTGATATTATCGGTGCTATCTGCTTTGATATCGTCTTCTAAAATAATTCTTTTTATAAACTCATTTACAGAAATGCCTTTGTTTTTGGCTTTCTGTGTGATGATGTTTTTT
>NZ_KV794128.1:0-2523 GCF_001808665.1 Streptococcus sp. HMSC070B10
TTTTTTCTTCTTGTGTGGTACGTATTATAATTTGTACTTGTTTGTTTTCGCTCATGATATCACCTTTTATATCTAATTGCTATCTCCATTATATCATTTTTCTCTAGTATATGATTGTACTGGATTGTTTAATCTCATTGAAGCAAGTACATAATCAGTATCAGTCATATCTGTTAATTCTGCAAAATGAGTAGTCGCTTTATCTTGATTCCATTTTTGAACGTCGAGCGGTTCAAAAAATTTTTCAAATAGTGCCGTTAGCATGACTTCCATGGCTTCTCTTTTTGTAACTTTTGGCGGTTCGTATTGTTCTGCTTCAAGTTGTTGCTGATAACTTTCATTTGTCTGATTTCTTATTTCTTCTACGTAGTTTTCAAGGCTTTGACGATATTCTTCGAGTTCTTCTATATCTACATTTCCTTGCTTTAATAGATAAGGTTCAACTTCAATAGATAAGTGATTTAGTTGCTGGTCTGAAAATAATCGTGTTTCGTTACGACCAATTACTTTTTTTTCGGCAGTGTCCCAGTAGCCGAGCCTTTGAAGCTCTCTCGTGAACTTAATTCTAAGTTTGTTCCGATTTTTTTCGGTATCTGGAATCTCAAATTTTTCAATTTGAGTGTTCACGAAATCTGTTAAAGTTGTATATCTTGGCATAGTAAATACCTCCAATTTGTTCATCTATTTATTAATTTTGTATATACTAATTGTATCTCAAAAACAACCACTTGTCAATCGTAATGTTATAAAAATAGTAAAAATATTAAAAAAACGATGAACATTTGTTGACATTGAAAATAAAGTGTGGTATCATAAATGTATCAAGATAGAAAGTGAGATTTCACAAATGGATAAAAAAATATTGTTTATGTCGTTCAACAAAAAAACGGGTACAATTAGCGGCGCTGCAGTAGAAGATTTAACTGTGATTGATGGTTCAGAATTTGCAACTGCTTTAAACATAAAACTCCCTCAAGCCGAGTTAGATAGATTTGAAAAAGAAAATGATTTGCAATTCAATAATGAATATCAAATTTACAACTTTGGTGGTGAAAATCCGGCTATTTTATTTACTAATTGCAAATTTGTAAGCCGAGATTCTTATGGAGTATATACTTATACTGCTGATACGTGGAAGTGGATTTGATTTAATATTGTTTTTCGTCGGCACAATCGACAAAGCACGATGATCCAAGCGCAACCGACAAGGAGAAAAGGCGAAGCCGTACCTTGCGGGCGCTATCATTGTGCTAGATTGTGAAGGCCGAACGAAATACAATATTAAAAGCAACTGTTTTTTAGAGGTGGGGTCAAGCGTCCTACGCTTGTCGGGTTTGGGCGGAAGCCCAAAGGGAAAATGGTCTTTACATCTTCCAAAAATTGATGTAAAATAAAAATATCTTCTGGTCTTCGAACAACCAGAAGATACAAAAAAGTCTTACCCGACCGCCAAGTCAAAGAAGTAAGACCTCATATTTTTTTCGAACTAAGAAGATTATATCAGATTGGTGTAAAAAACGCAATAGATATAATTAACTTAGAAAAATTGAGTGTCTTTTCTAATCTTGACTTTGCGGTTCAGTAAGCAAAATCAAAATTAGAAAGGACATTTTTTATATGTCACAACTCGAAAAACTGAAAGCTCTACAAGAAAGTAAGAGCAAAACCGCAAATTTAAGCCTATTTAACAACTTAGTTGTTATCGATGTAGGTATTAAGCCAACCCAGCATTTTCCAAAGCTCAAAGATGAGTTTGGAAACAAAGTTAAGGACGAAAATGGAAAGGATAAACGTTCCGAAACTTCGGACGGTTATACTTATACCTTTACCGAATTTGGCACGGGTAAGATGGTTAAAGTCGTTCTTCCTCAAGAGCAAAAAATTGAGCTTTTGGGCTCTTATGTCGTCGTTGGTTTTGGTTACGATATCAAGCAAGCCAATATGATTTTTATCGAGCAAAAAGCGAAAATTGCTGAATATCGCTAATCTCGGGACCGCTGGAGCATCGCTCCAGCGGGTAGACCCCGAACACTAATCAGGGGGTCTACAAATACAAGAATTGAGGCACAAATATGGATAAAAACCCTTATAAATCAATGGTTTACAAGGTCGATTGGTTTTCTTTTACAGTATCCGATACTTTCGACGGTGGAGAGAACGGAAAAGACTTTGTTTTACTTGAAAATCTTGGTTATGATATCAATGATTTTGAAACAGTTTCAGGACGATACTTTTATAATAGCGGAATTTCTCTCGGCAGATATGTAAATATCTACTATAACGATTATGACAAGGATTTGATGAAAAATACGTCAAACAGTCGCAATTATGTATTCACGGGTCAAGGCTGTACAGATTTGGCTCAAAAAATCGAAAATGATTGGATTTCTCTTTTCAAAGTGCTGAAACAATTAGATGTCAAAATCACGCGTTTAGATATCGCTTTAGATGATTATAATGCAGTCGTTAGTTTTGACAAAATGGAACGAAAATTGAAACTCGGCCATTATCGCTCATCAAAAA
>NZ_KV794129.1:0-1544 GCF_001808665.1 Streptococcus sp. HMSC070B10
TGAAATTATAAGTACTTGGGTAATTTTTTTGTAGCTTATCTACGGTATCTTTTTCTAGTAAAATTCCTCAACACAACCAGTTGTTCATACAGCATTGTGTTGAGCAAGAAGCTTCTTTCTCTGGGAAACTATCCATACAAAGTCTGATACATCTTTTCCATGAAATCCTCAAGCTCTTTTTGAATAATTTTTAATAGGCGATCTTCTTCGGATTGAGAGATATTCACTCTCTCATTTATATTTTTTTCATTTATTTGAAAATAGGTGCTAGAAATTATATCAAAGTTCTTATCCAATTCATATAGTGCACTAGTTATTTTACCATCTATCTCTATTTCAAAATAAGCAGTAACCCCATTCCGTCCAGGATGCGATATTTTGAAATCGATATCTCCTTTTATCTCTATGGAGTCAATTCCTCCATCCAGTCGAATAGCTCCATCTGGAGGAACGACATAGCCTGGTTTACGAATGTCAGACGCATATTTTCCTGATGCCATTAAATGTTGTAAGACGACTATATTGTCCCTCTCTTCAAAGGAGGTTTTTAATTGCATATGTTCTTGGTGATTTTGATATTGAAAATAAAGATTCAAGCCAGTAGCTAAAGCAATTACAGAACCAATCACGATTAGTATTTTTTAAGTCCCGACATTTTTTTCATCCCCTCTGTCTAAATAATCATAGACGTCATGTTTCCAACCCTCTTCCTTTTCATTAGGTTTTCCAATAAAGATATTGAGGTCAAAGCCATATTTAATAAAGTTGCCTCCTATCGTATTATTTTCAATAAGAGTTTCAACCATCAGTTTACCGTTAGCTTTATCCCCATTTCCCATCACAGTTCACAGTATATAATTCTTCAACACGCCCAGTTGTTCATACGGCATTGTGTTGAGCAAGAAGCCACTTTCTCTGGTAAACTATCCATACAAAGTCTGATACATCTTTTCCATGAAATCCTCAAGCTCTTTTTGAACAATTTTTAATAGTCGCTCTTCTTCGGCTTGAGAGATGTCCACACTCTCTTTTATTTTTTGATTACTAATATTAGAATAGTAACTACGTTTTATGGTTAACTGATTATCTAAAATATAGTAAACATCTATTTTTTCCTCTTTTGCTGTTATTTCAAATAAAACAGTGACTTCATTCCTTCCAGGATTTGATATTTTCAAATCAATGTCTCCTTTTATCTCTATGGAGTCAATTCCTCCATCCAGTCGAATAGCTCCATCGGGAGGAACGACATAGCCTGCTTTACGGATGTCAGGTGCATATTTTTCTGATGCCGTCAAACGATGTAGAACTTCAATTCTCTCATTTTTCTCAAAGGCTTCTTTTAAAACACTAGATTGTTGGAAATGATTGTAAGTAAAATATAAAGGAATCGCTAATAGGAACAAGGACAATACAATCAACAATTTAAACTGTTTTAATTTATCTAGCATTAGTCTTCCCCCTATTCAACACTCTCTTTCAAATAAGTGTTATTGTAAATTATCACTCGTCTTCCTCATCGTCATAAACTGGTTCACCATGGA
>NZ_KV794130.1:0-3230 GCF_001808665.1 Streptococcus sp. HMSC070B10
CAGCTATCCATAGCAACTCCAAAGCTGTGAAGTATCAAAATTCTCTCGCAAAACAGCTTGCCGAATCTAAGTATAGTGGGACGGTAGCTTCGAACTATCAAAATTATTCTGATGTAATTTCAAATGATTTAAAAAATAATTTCGCCAATGAGTCAATCATGAATAGTATTGATGTGTTTGGAGATAAGGGCTGGGTTAAATTATTGGAAAAGACCCCTACTGTTGTGGGAGGGGTGATTAATGGTTTATATAAATTAAGCGATTCACTTGGAAGTTTTATTAACCTCGGAACTAATGGTATAGTTCCTCCTAATATATTTGATAATGTAAGTAATGTCGCGTCAGGATCTTTTATAAGCATGGGTAAAGGCATTGAAACTTTTGCCAAGTCTGGTCCTGAAATAGGTAGGGCGATGTCATTTATCGGTCCTGCAATTGATTTCACTACACAAGTTTCAGCTGGTGAGAATGTTCCGAATGCTGTTATTAAGAGTGGGGCTCATGCAGCAATATCGACTGGAGCTATGACCATTGGTATGAATACAGGAGCAGCAATTGGAGCTACTATTGGTAGTGTTATACCTATTGCAGGAACTGCTGTAGGTGGTATTGTTGGAGCTGCTACAGGGTTTATAGTAGGAGTGGGTTTATCAATTGCAGGCAATGCTGTATTTGATATGATTTATGATAATACTGTTGGAAAGGAAGTCACAAAAATAACAAATAATGTAGTAAAAACAGGTAAGGAAATCATAGATGGTGTTGGTAATGCAGTATCTGACTTTTTCAGTGGTATTGGAACTGTATTTCAGTGATAGGAGATTCTCGTGGACAAAAATCAAATTATAAAGTTAAAGGACGTTGAATTTGTAGGAATTGGTAATTTTGAAGGGGAAACAGTTTTTTTTGATAAGAAAACAGACAAGATGTTCTTAGGTCATTCTAAAACAAAGTTTAAAGCGTCTCCTGTCGCTTTTTCGACAGGAGCAGCACTTATTCTTTATGTTCTTGTAAGAGAAGTAACAAAGGCTCAGGTATTCAGTGGTTTTTGGCCCTTGATTTTTGGTTTTTTTCTAATGATCATTGTCTCAAAACTCCTCTACAGACCAGCTTTGAATGAAGAATTAATTATTAGTCCTTTTGTGCTTTCAAACGTTGATATGATAACTTTTCTTAAAAATGAGAAGAAAAATATAGTTAAGAGCCATCTAATTATATTATTGGCATTTCTTCCTCCAGTGCTTTTTTCTATAGTTTATTTATTGACTTCTAATTTTTTGTTTTTGTTTTTAGCCATTTTATTTTTTATATTCCCCCTATTGTTATTAAACACGAAACCAATACAGAGATTTAAAGTGGTTCATATGTTGTACAAAAAATATTGCTATTATGATAATTAGACATGAAAAGATATTTAAAAAATATGGTTCCTATAGGAACAATTGATAAAAATCCAGTTTATTTTGATAAAAAAGATTCTAGTTTATATATAGTAAGAAAAAAGACTTCTTTTTTAGAAACTGCTGGCAGTAGCATGGTCATGATTATTTATGTCATAATTGGAAAAGTTAATTCCAAATACTATTTAACCATTCTGGGAAGATATCAATTTTTAATGATAGGCATCCTGATTTCCTTTATAATAGCCTTTGTTGTTTGTTATGTTACGTACCATCGTGAGAGGAAAGTTGAAAAACTTCAATTAGAGGAAAAAGCAATGAGAGACTTCGTGTTAAGAGAGCGAAAGAATGTCTTTTTTACCTATTTATCTCTTATCATATTACCACTAATTATAATATTCTTTGCATACCTCTTTATCACATATGGCAATATTTCATGGGGAGTTGTTTCAGTTTTATTTATGACTATATATTTTATGTTCTTTTATAATAAAGTATTCCAAAGAGGAAAAATCATAAATGGACTGTATAAAACTTATAATTTAGAAAGGAAATTTTGAAAAGTAAAACTAAGAGTTTCATTGTCCTAGGTATATATCAGGGAAAATCTGTCTACTATAGCAATGAAAATCATCAACTGTTATATTCAATAAAGGATAAAATCAATGGAGCAACTGCTATTACTGGTTACAGTTCAATTGCTCTTGTTTTATATATTGTTTTAAGAAGTATAAGTAAAAATGGGGAAGTACCAACAGATTTTCGGTTGCTGTCTTTGGTCCTTGCTTATATTATCATTAGTATTGGTAGTAGCTTATTACTTTATTATGTTTTAAATCGTGTCATTGAGTTAGAAGAATTTCAAATTGATTTAAGAAACTATCAAAACTTTTTAAAGCAAGAAAAAAGGAATGTTTTAATATTATATATAACGATGCTCTGTTTTTTGATTATAGGAATAGTGACTGCTGCAATTTTTATAAGTTCGGGTAATTATATTAGTCTTGTATTAACTTTATCATCATATTTTATCGTATACACTATTTTAAATACCAAATTGATTAAACGCAGCATGATATTGAGACAGTTATACAAAGAATTAAGTAATAAGGAGAGTTAATAATGAATGATAAAATATTGCCAATCGGAAGTGTGATTCAACTTCATAACGGAGAAGTGAAGTTAATGATTTTATCTCGTTTTCCACTCTATAATAATCAAGGGACAATTGGTTATTTCGATTATTCGGCATGTTTATATCCAAATGGAAATACGGATAATCAATGTTATTTTTTTAACAAAGAAGATATAAGTAAAGTTTGGTTTGAGGGGTATATTGATGACCAAGAAAAAAGCGCTCAACAGCTTTTTGAGAAGGAACAAAAAAATATTAAATACCCTCACTTAAAGTTAAATAACATATAGAAAAAGTAGATTTAGAGATAGGAACAAGGAGTACAAGCGAACAGATGGACTTTTTTGTAGTCATTTCAGGTCGTCGAGTTGATTTGGCAAACGGACATTACGTGGATTATGTTGGTCATGGCTATCCGTTTGGGCTACGATTTGACATCTCTCCTTTGCTTATAAGTAATCTTTTTATTAAAAGAGTTGTATCAGAAGGATATTCGGATACCGTGGATGAACACTACTGCCAAGAAGCTCTGCGTAAGGAATACCTAAATGCAGGTATGGTATCCAGTGTTTATGTTAAGGAGGAAGTGAATGAAGATTGATGTATCGGAAGTTCTGTTACAAAAAGAGTTGTTGAGTATCTCTGTTGAGAGTATTAAATCACAGCTATCTGTTTCGAGAAGTCGTCTATCAGAG
>NZ_KV794131.1:0-1256 GCF_001808665.1 Streptococcus sp. HMSC070B10
AAAAAAACAATTTTGGAGGATTTTTTCTATGATTACAGCTGACCTTTTAGCACCTGTTAAGGACGCAGTTTTGCAGGCAGTTCCGTCTATCTTGCCAGTTGGTGCCGCTGTGTTAGGAGCGAGCCTTGCTGTTCGCTTTGCAGTATCAACGCTCAAGAAATTCTTTTAATCAAAAGCACTCGAAAGGGTGCTTTTTTTGATAAGGAGCAAAATGAAAAAAATTATTAAAAAAATAGCAGTTTGTTTTTGTATTGTAGTTTTGATTTTTACGTCTTCTAGACCTAGAACTGTAAAAGCCGAAGCGCTGACTTTGGGTGGCGGTTTGACTTATTTAGCAGGCGCAGGAGCCAGTGCGGCTTCTTTGCCTATTCTTATTATCGGACTTGCTGCCGTTTTGCTTTTAGGTCTTGTGGTCACGAATTGGGACGATATAGCAGCCTTTGGAAATGCGGTAGCTGATGAGTTGAGACTAGCAGGATATGCTTTGTCTAGTTTCGTAAATGGAACGTCTGTAAAAATTGATAATACGTTTAAAAGCGCTGTTTTGAAAGCATACGGCAAAACAGGAACAACCATGGCAAAATATTATCCAACTGCTGATTATTCAGGCGGTACGGTGGTCAAAACAGGTTTATTAAATAAGTCAGATAGTCTAGACGCTTCGGTGTATCTTGAATATCTAGACCATGATTTTCCTTATTCGGATAATGTGGTTAATAATATTTACGGTAAATCAAATATATTTCTGAGTACGGCTCCTCCATCATCTTGGAAAAGCTTAAATAGTTCCTATACTGGAGTAAATCAGTATGTTTTAAGTTCAATTACGGTTATTGCGTCATTTGAGCCGACGACGGCAAAAGTTGCTTTTTTTAACTTGATAAATTTGGGAACACAAAAAGAGGTCAGAGACGCAGATGGAAATTTGACTAAATTGATTTTGACGATTACAGCGCAAGAGGTTGCTGATTTCACTTCAGGAGGTGAGCTTGTCACCGAGTTTGCGACAGCTTTGGCAACGGATAAGCCTGTGACAATTACAGATGTGTCTATTCCTGAATTGGGTATAGGGAGCGTTAGGGAGGAGATAAGTACAGCGAATATGATGCAAAATGCTATGACAGTAAAAACTGCAGAACAGTATATAAATGTTGCGTTTCCTGAAGCGTCAACAACTGTGACATTTAATAGTCAAGCAGCTGCTATAGGGGCAACGTTGCCACAAATTGGCACGTTATCAGATTATGCTCTTACAG
>NZ_KV794132.1:0-11990 GCF_001808665.1 Streptococcus sp. HMSC070B10
TTATTTTCAACTCTTACTATTATACAGACTTTTCTAACTTTGTCAACACCTTTTTTCTATTTTTTTTCATTTTTTTCCATAGCTTCTTACCGAGTACGGATATCAAACTCCTTAAACACAATACGTAAGTCTCTTAATACTCTTTGACGACCTCGGAAGCGTTCATTTCTTAAGACGAGTTCTAACTCTTCTTGTTTCTCTTTGCTTTGTTTGTTTCTATAATTTTTTAGTGTTTCATGAAAGAGATAATAATCATCTTGCCAGAGTCCTCCCTCTCCTATACGATGACTGATCTCACCTACTTCTTCATAGGGTTCTTTATCATATCTTCGTTTTTGACTTTCCTGCTTACGGATATGGTCTAAAATTCGATTACGGAATTTAGTTTTGAAATATTTACGTAAACGAGGAATATCTTCTACTAGCTCTTCTTCTCTACTAATCAATTCATGTAAGCAAATCATTCCCTCTTGGTCCCAATCTGATAGCTCCCATAAATGAAGGTAATATTCATTTCTACTTTTATATACAATTCCCTGGACTTCTTTATACAATTCTTTAAACATAACGTTCCCCTTTCTAGATACAGTTTAACAGATTCAGAAACACTTTTGTCCCATTTCCCCCATTCTGTTCCCTACACCGTCTAAACTGCACAAAAAAGAGAGGACAGGCCTCTCTCAGGGTTATTTTTCATCATTCATTTTTGACTTTACTTCATCATAGGATAGTGCATGTGATTCCTCTTCGACTGTTTCAGGCATCTTTCCTGTTTCATAAAGAGCTTTAATTTGTGTACTATCCAATGTTTCGTATTTCAATAATGCTTCTGCAATCAACTTGTGAGTTTCACGATTTGATTGGATGATTTCAGCAGCTTTATTTCGTGCTTCATTTAATAATGAGCGAACCTCTTCGTCAATTTCATAAGCTGTTTGTTCTGAAATTGATTTTTGAGGACTCTGTGCACCAAACATAGCATGGTTTCCTTCATATTGTACTGGGCCAAGTTTTTCACTCATACCGTACTCTGTAACCATTGCACGCGCCATTTGTGTCGCTTGTTCAAAGTCGTTTGAAGCTCCTGTAGTTTGGACATTAAAGATAATTTCTTCAGCTACACGGCCACCCATTAAACCAGCCAATTGCTCTTTCATATCTTCTTTAGATAGAAGCATTTGATCTTCCTTAGGAAGTGCAATCATGTAACCACCTGCACGGCCACGTGGTACAATTGTAACCTTATGGACAACGCGGGCATTCGACAAGACTAAACCAACAATAGTATGTCCAGCCTCATGGTAGGCAACCAATTCACGTTCTTTTTGTGAAACAGTCTTATCTTTCTTAGAAGGACCAGCAATCACTCTATCTTCTGCTTCATCAATATCTGAGGCATCAATTATCGATTTATTGCGACGAGCAGCGACTAAAGCAGCTTCATTCAATACATTCTCTAAATCAGCACCAACAAAACCTGGAGTTTGTTGGGCAACTAATTTCAAATCAACATTTTCCGCTAAAGGCTTGTTCTTAGCATGAACTTTCAAGATTGCTTCGCGACCTTTAACATCAGGACGGCCAACCAATACTTTTCTATCAAAACGTCCTGGACGCAAAAGTGCAGGGTCAAGTACATCTGAACGGTTTGTCGCAGCGATGACAATAATCCCTTCATTTCCCTCAAAACCGTCCATCTCAATCAAGAGTTGGTTCAAGGTTTGTTCACGTTCGTCATTTCCTCCGCCAAGACCAACTCCACGTTGACGTCCAACAGCATCAATTTCATCGATAAAGATAATAGCTGGTGCTGCTTTTTTGGCATCTTCAAAAAGAGAACGAACACGACTAGCTCCAACTCCGACAAACATTTCTACAAAGTCAGAACCTGAAATACTAAAGAAGGGAACACCTGCTTCTCCGGCTACTGCCTTAGCAAGCAAAGTTTTACCTGTTCCCGGAGGTCCCTCCAAAAGGACACCTGCTGGAATACGAGCCCCAAGTTTTGTAAATCTTTTTGGATCTTTTAAGAATTCAACAACTTCAACTAGTTCTTGTTTTTCTTCCTCAGCTCCAGCAACATCTGAAAATCTTACTTTAATATCTTCTTTATTTGCAGCTTTAGCCTTACTACGTCCAAAACTCATCGGGTTACGGCTATTATTTCCTCCCATATTTCCCATCATAGAGAATAGGAAGAAGAAAAGAATACCGAATGGCACAATGGATACAAGAATATTAATCCACATACCACTCGAACTTTCATGCTTAATAGTTACTTCCGCTTTATGGTCAGAAGCAAGCTTTTGCAATTCTGATACTGTAGTATCTGAAGGAAGAATAATACTTGAAAATTTCTCTACTGTTGTAGCAGATGGAGAAAAGAACTGAATGCCTGTTTCTTCTTTACTTGTTTTAGGATTTTTATAAACACCTGAAACTTCGATAACACTGCCATTTGGTTGGTAGGTTAATTCTTTTACATTGTCATCGGTAATTTCTTTTACCAATTCTGTATAATTAATTTGCTCACTTTTCCCTGCAACACTACCTGTACTAAAATACTGGTAGGCTGTAACTAGGAAAAAAATAAGTAATAACCATAGAAAAGGATTTTTAATTAAACCATTATTTTGTTTTTTCATTAAAAATTGTTCTTTCTAATTTGAATACACTTCTTCTTTCAATACTCCAACATAAGGAAGGTTACGATAATTTTCTTTGTAGTCTAAGCCATAACCTACTACAAACTCATTTGGAATAGTAAAGCAGGTATAGTCTGCCTCAATTTCTACAACACGCCCCTCTGGTTTATCCAACAAGGTTGCAATGTTAACAGAAGCTGCTTCTCTTTCAATAAACATATCTCGCAAATTCTTCAAAGTTTGACCTGTATCAATGATATCCTCTACAAATAGAACATGTCTTCCTTTGATATCTTGAGTCACATCTTGCTTGATATTGATGACACCACTACTTGCTGTTCCACCATGGTAGCTAGAAACCATCATGAAGTCCATTTCAATATGTGTGTCGATATGTTTGACCAATTCAGCCATAAAAGGAATAGATCCTTTTAAAATCCCAACTAAGATTGGATTTTTTCCTGCATAGTCTTTAGTGAGTTGAGCACCTAATTTTTTAGTAGCTTCTGTAATTTCATCGTGTGAAACAAGGATTTTTTTAATATCGTTTTCTAACATTTTTTTACCTATCTATTTTTTCTATATAAAGTACAGTGTTCATTATATCATTTTTCGTGTTTTTACTCAAATTACTGGTCGCAATTCCCAAAATTGAGACAATTTCACCAAATTGCTCAATAATCAGAGCTGATTTTCGCTTTTCCATAGGGATTTTTAAATCAATAAATAGACGTCTGAGTTTTTTTCTATGACCATTCTGAATCAAAACATCTCCTGTTTTTCGATGACGAATGTGTATTGATGTTTCCCGTGAAACAGGTACCTGCTGAATTAATTCACCTTCTAAAGGAAGTCCAAAGGAAAATAAATATCCTTGATAAGATACCTGATTTTGATAGTGTAACACAAGTTCCTCTTCCTTTTCATCAGACTGAGGACTGATTTTACAAATCCGAAACTGTTGATACTCTTTTACTAATTCATAACCATTTTTAAGCGGATGACGATACTGGCTTTTAGTTTTTAAAATTTGCCGAACTTCTTCAAACTGAGCCTTTGTAAGATTCAAATCTGGAAAACGATTCAGATAAGTTTGAAGTAAAACTCTTTGTGTGGACTCAGAGTAAGACAATAGCTGCTCTAAATTTTCTACATTAATATTCTTTGATAATTCAGCTATAGCTAAGTCATAATCTAAAATTTCATTGCCGATGCTTAAGATTGCATATCTAAATCGAGGATTTTCTTTTTCTAATTCTGGTAAATAAGAATTTCGAATACGATTGCGAAAATAATGATTTTCCTGATTTGATATATCTTCAAAGTGGAAAATTGGTGGAAAGTCTTTTTTCTGAAAATGCAAGAAGGGCCGAATGATTTCTATCTCTCCTACTACTTGCTTCTCCTTAATTCCTGATAGATAGCGCAAACGAGTACCTCGAATCAAACGCATCAAAATCGTTTCCACCTGATCATCAGCATGGTGGGCAGTGACTAAAGCTGTCGCACCTGTCTTTTTCATGACCTCTTGAAAAAAATCATAACGAAAATGTCGAGCACGCGCTTCTGAAAATTCTCCTGAAAAATTGCTGATATAAATAGGAAGCTCTGCTTCAGCAGCCAACTTCCTTAATTCCTTTTCTTCCCAATCTGATTCAATTCTCTGCTTATGATTAACATGAGCTAAAATCAATTCAATTTCCAACTCTTCTTGATAAGTAGACAATACCTTGAATAGAAACATAGAATCTAATCCACCAGAAAGAGCTAGCACCACCTTAGTATGTTTTTTAAAATATTCTCTCTTGAGAAAATGATTTAAAAAATCTTGTTCCCTCATTTTAGAACCTCATAAACGTCCTTGGCTATCTGAGAAATCGTATCATAATCAGAATTCTTAGTGAAAATAGAAATAACAAATGGAGAATCTGCATAGATAACGCCCGTATCATGCTTAAATTCATCCGCATCTCCAATTTTATGAGCTACTTTAACAGAAACACCTTTGGCAATTCTCTCATTATCAAAATCTGTTTTAGTCAAAGAATCCAATACAAGTCCATTTTGGTTATAAATAGCTTCCATGACTTTCCCAGCCATTTTAGAAGAAATCAATTTTTCTTTTGGATCCCAATCATCTCCCATAATAGCAGACGTCTTGGATTTGAATATAGCATCAGATTGATTTGAAATGTAATATCCCAATAGATTATGAGCTACATTATCCGATTCTTTAGATACTTTTGAAATTAAATCCTTGAGAGAATAGTCTTTATTATCCTCTTTTTTAGGAAGGCTACCACTTCCCTCTGGTTTATAAGAACCTGGAAAATCATTGACTGCTGATACGTATTTTACAGTCGTGTCTAACTGATAAAGACCCTCATTTATTTTTTCTTGCGTATAGTAGAGATAAGGTAATTTTAAAATGCTAGCTGCATACATCTTTTCATCTTGATTAATACCAGCTTCTTTTCCAGTAGTCAGTTGCTTAACATAAATAGAGAAAGAAACTTTCTGATATTTTTCAGATAATATTTCTTGCACTTTATTCATCCGATTATCTTCTTCAGAAGTTAATTCCTTATCTACCCATCCAACTTGATCAATATGTAGAAATTCTTTCCCTTCTACAAACATGGTCTTATCAATTGAAACTTGCGAATAAGCTGATAAGGATGATTTCACTTCTTTTAAATCATAAGGACTGTTATACAGTTTAAAATCAGATTCTAACCATACTTTTTTTATTGTTGGAGTTACCTCTGACTGATCATATAAAAATCGTTTGTCTGCAGCAATAAATTGATGATTGGATAACTTAAATACTGGAATTCCTTGTTTATTTAAACGCCACTCGGTTATTTGAAAACTTGTTTGGGGAGTCAATTTTCCAGATTCCACTACTAAATCTTCATTCGCATAAACAGGAACCTCTCCATAAACCATGGGATAACTTAATTTTTCTCTAAAATAAATACCAAAGTCAGATTGTGAAAGGTAATAAATTTCTTTCGAAGTATATACAACTTCTTTTTCTGTGCTAACGACTTTTGAAACTGTCAAAAAACTTGGTAGCAACAAAATAATTAAGAATTTACGCATTCTTCCTTTCCTTTTCCTCTTGTAAACGCAATAGTTGATTTTTATCAGACAACTCTTCTAGTTTTTCATCCGATAGACTCAAAAATTGCTCAATTACGTCTAATAAATTTTCCATTTCATCACCTTGGAAGCAAGTCAGGAATCGTATAAACAGCTTCCCGATTCTTAGAATAATAATATTTTGCACGCATGTATTTAGCAGCGTAATCTTCATCTTTCAACTTTGTAGCAAAAGCTGTCTCTTTCTCCTTTTCCTCACTCAAGTTTTGATACTGAGTTTGCAAGTCTGATAACTGTTGACGTCTTTGGAGTAATTGGTGATAACTTTGAGCAAGATTATAAGTTGGTAAAATGAACAATAAAATCATCAAAATAAGAACCCAACCCATGAAACGATTACGTTTTTGTCGTTCCTTCATCAGATAGCGACGACGTTGATGTTCATTTTGAATAAAAGAATTATTCAATTGTACGATATTTTTAGACATTTTCTTCTACCCGTGTTTCACTGATAATTTCATACATGCCTGCTGCATCTTCTTTTTTTGTACTATCTTTCATCTCCAGTACTTTTACAAGTAGCAACTTATTTCCAAAGCGAATTTCAACTTGGTCATTAACTTTCAAATCCGTTGAACTTTTTGCCAAGATTCCATTTACCTTGATTCTACCTTTATCTGCTACTTCTTTTGCGACTGTACGACGCTTGATAATTCTTGATACTTTTAAATATTTGTCTAATCTCATTTTTATTACCTCAAATTATTATTGTACCATTTTTCTCCATTTTATAGAAGAAAAATGTTAAAGAGAATTGCCTTCTTTCGACACTTTTATCTCTAATAAACTTTCTCCAAAAATGAGCAGACCTTCTAAAATTTCATAGTCCTTCTTGTTTCGAACATCAAATACAACTTCCATTAATCCCTTATTCTCAGCTATAGCTGCTTTTAAGTTCGTTGCGGATAAAGCTTTAAAATAATCTTGAGCCAAGAACAGTCGCTGAGTAATTTTTTCAAATTGAACTGTAATCTTATTTTCTTTTCGTTCCACACGTTGAACAAAGACCCTATCAAGATAAGACTTAACCAAACCAATCTCTAAAAGATAGGCTACCACGTCTGGGTACTCTCCAAATCGGTCCATCAACTCTTCTTGTAATTCTTCGTAGTTGACACGGTTGTCAATTTGACGAATTTTCTTGTAAATTTCAATCTTATGTCGTTGATCAGAAATATAAGTATCAGGAAGATAGGCATCAATTTGTAAAATCAATTCGGTATTTCCTTTGGTTTTTGTGTTCCCATTACCATGTCGTTTAGCAATAGCTTCCTCCAATAACTGCGAATACAATTCAAAACCAATAGAATCAATGAAACCAGACTGGGATTTTCCTAAAAGATTTCCTGCTCCGCGAATCGAAAGATCTCGCATTGCAATCTTAAATCCTGATCCCAATTCTGTAAATCCTTTAATCGCTTCTAATCTCTTCTCGGAGACTTCACTGATTGATTTTTCTGGACGATACATGAGATAGGCATAAGCAATACGATTACCACGACCGACTCTTCCTCTTAACTGATACAAGGTTGACAAGCCCATATGGTCCGCATTTTCAATAAATAAAGTATTGGCATTTGGAATGTCCACTCCTGTCTCAATAATGGTAGTTGTCACCAAAATATCATATTGTCCTTCAATAAAGTCCAGTAGAGTATTTTCCAACTGAATTTCACTCATTTGTCCGTGAACATACCCAATCGAAGCCTCTGGAATTAACTCCTGTAATTCTGAAACCTTCTGGTCAATCGTGTCAACTTTATTGTAAAGATAGTAAACTTGACCTCCACGCTCCATTTCACGCAAGACAGCATCACGAATGACACTTTCATTCTTTTCTAAAACATAGGTTTGCACTGGATAGCGATTTGTTGGAGGAGTTTCAATAACAGACAAATCTCTGATTCCCAGCATAGACATATGAAGGGTACGAGGGATTGGGGTAGCTGTCAAGGTTAGGACATCCACTTGTTTCTTTAACTCTTTCAAGGTTTCCTTATGCTTGACACCAAATCGCTGTTCCTCATCAATAATCATCAAGCCCAAATCAGCAAACACAACATCTTTTGACAAAACACGATGTGTTCCAATCAAAATATCAACTTGACCCTTTTTCAATTTTTCAAGTGTTTCAGTCTGCTCTTTTTTACTTCTAAAGCGACTCAACACATCAATATTAACAGCAAAATTTTGGAATCGTTCCTTAAAATTGGTATAGTGCTGTTGCGCTAAAACCGTCGTCGGAACTAAGACGACAACCTGTTTGTGATCATTGACTGCCTTAAAAGCTGCACGCATAGCAACTTCAGTCTTTCCAAAACCAACATCCCCAACTAAAAGTCGATCCATTAGTTGAGAAGCCTGCATATCTCTCTTGATTTCCTCAACACTACGAAGTTGATCATCCGTTTCAACATAAGGGAAGGCATCATCAAAAGCATGTTGATCCTCATCATCAGCTGAGAAAGCAAACCCCTTCAACTGACTGCGTTCAGAATAAAGTTTAATTAAATCGTCAGCTATATCCTCTACCTGGTTCTTAACTTTTTGCTTGGCTTTTTTGAAATGACCGTCATTTAATTTATTGAGTTTAGGAGCTTTCCCATCACTTGAAACATATTTGGACAGTAGATGAATCTGTTCCACTGGGATAGAGATTTGATCCCCGTTTTGGTATTGAACACTAACATAATCACGGTGAATCCCTTTGATTTCAATTGTTTCAATCCCTAGATATTGACCAATTCCATGGATATGATGGACAACGTAGTCCCCTTTTTCAAGTTCATTGTAATCTTTTAATCTCTCTGCATTCGAAACATGTTGTCTTCGAAAACGACGTTTCAATTTCTTTTGAAAAATCTCATGTTCAGTTATCAATAAAATCTTTTCATCTACAAAATGAAAACCATGTCTGAGATTACCTTCGATTAAGTTTACAGATTCTTTACAGATACTTGACTTATCTCTGGAATCTAATTTAATCTGATATTCCTCTAAAACATCCTCCAATGTTTTACTTCCCATTGAATTGCTAGACTGAAGAATAATAGTGTAATTCATTTTTTTGTATCGCTCAATTTCTTCTTTTAGAAAAGAAAATTGATTGAAAAACTCTTGCATGGGATATTGATTAAATTGATAAATTTGATCAAACTTGAGATTTCCTAACCCCTTTTGCAGATTAGAGAAAAAGGTAACCGGACTCTGTTTTTTATAGATTTTCTCTGTATCTGCAAAATACTGCATCTCAGAAAATGCTTTACTGTTCTGTAATTCTTCTGTAAAGTATTGTGCTAACTCCCTTTCAAAGACTTCATACTGATTCATCAATTTCTGATAATCATCAAAGAATACTGGGGTATCTTTTTCAATATAGTCAAAAACAGTCCATGTCTTGTCATAACACAAAGATAAAAACTTCCTAGAATCTAAATGAATTTGTTTTTGATGAAAACTTGAAAGAATTTCTTCTAAGTATGATTTTAAAATAGGTGATAACGTTTTTGAAATTTGTTTTTCTAAAGCTGACTGACCTCGTTGATAATCCTTTTCTCTCAAAAGCATATCACTAGCTGGAAAGATGGTGAGTTCTGTCTGATTTTCTTTCGATAATTGTGTTTCGACTTCAAATGACCTAATACCATCGACTTCATCACCAAAAAACTCAATTCGGCAAGGTTCTAACTGGGATATTTCAAAAATATCTAAAATATCTCCTCGCAGACTAAATTCTCCTTGAGTTTGTACTTGTGTAACTTTTCGATAGCCTATTTCCTTTAACTGATGGATAAGCTCATGTTGGTCATATTCTTCACCAACTGAGATTTTTATAATACTATCTTTGAATACATTTGGAGACGGTAAAATCAATCGACTTGCTGCAATATTACAAACCAAAATCCCTTTCTTAGATGGATCAGTCAAAAAACGCAAGGCTTCGACCCGTGAAATGATTTTTTCTTGTGAAGACATCAAGAACTCGACCATAGGGGAGTCATCTACCAAAAATGGATAGACAAGTTCCTCACCCAAGATAGATAGAAGATCACTAACAAGTCCTTCTGCTTCTCCATAAGTTGACGTCAATAACACAATCTTATCTTCTTTGTCTATACTACTTGCAATTGCAAGAGCCTTAGTAGACGTTGATAAACCTAGTATTAGTTGTCTTTTCTTATCTGTCAGATTTTGATGCCATTTTTTAATCTGATCATTTTTTGAGAATAAATCTAATAAGGTCGCCATTTATCCGTTATACCTCTGCATCGTTTTTTCAAAGTTTTTCTCTTGTAAATAGTAGTTTACAGAATCGTCAACTTTGTCAATAGACTGTAAAATACCAATATAATCATCCTTGTCAAACTTACTCAAAACATGGTTAACAACTGACATTCCATTTTTAGGTCTTCCAATTCCAATCTTAACACGATTAAATACCTGAGTCCCTATATGTTGAATAATAGACTTGATACCATTATGACCACCTGCTGAGCCCTTTGCTCTTAAACGAATTTTCCCAACTTCCATGTCAAGATCGTCGTAAATGACGAGTAAATCTTCAATATCCAAACCATAGTAAGTCAATAAAGCATGAACAGCTTTGCCGCTTTCATTCATAAAGGTCGTTGGTTTGACAAGATAAATTTTTTCACCATTGAGGAAAAAAGATGCTAGATCAGCTTGAAATATCTTATCGTGTGTAAAAGTGAGATTCTGTTTCTTCGCTAGTTGGTCAATCAACATAAAGCCAACATTGTGTTTTGTTTCAAAATATTTATCTCCTGGATTTCCCAATCCTACAAGTAATTTTGTCATTTATTTTTCCTTTCAAAAGCCAAAAGGGTTGGAATTTTTTTCCAACCTAATTGATACTATTCATTAAATTTTTTAGACATTAAAGCGGAATTCCATGATATCGCCGTCTTGGACGATATATTCTTTTCCTTCTTCACGCAAGCGTCCAGCTTCTTTTACAGCCTTTTCAGAACCGTATTTCACTAGATCCTCATATGACATGGTAACTGCACGAATAAAGCCTTTTTCAAAGTCTGAGTGGATAATACCAGCTGCTTGAGGAGCCTTCATACCACGTTTAAATGTCCAAGCGCGAACCTCTTTTTCACCAGCTGTGAAGTAAGTTCCAAGTCCAAGTAAGTGATAAGCTGCTCGAGTCAACTTGTCAACGCCTGATTCTGTCAACCCAAGTGCTTCAAGAAACTCTTGCTTATCTTCTTCGTCTAACTCAGAAATTTCTTCCTCAGCACGCGCAGAAATAACGACTACTTCAGCATTTTCTGTCGCTGCAAATTCGCGAATTTGTTTGACATAGTCGATAGAATCTGGATCTGAAACTACATCCTCGTCCACATTAGCAACATAGAGCACTGGTTTAGTCGTCAAAAGGAAGAGACCTTTGACAACCTTTTGCTCCTCATCTGTAAATTCAATAGTTCGAGCTGATTTTCCATCTTCAAGGACTGGTTTAATCTTTTGAAGAACATTGAATTCTGCCACAGATTCTTTATCTTTTTGCGTACGTGCCATCTTTTCTACACGCGCATAACGTTTATTGACTGATTCTAAGTCAGCAAGAATCAATTCCAGGTTAATGGTATCAATATCCGCAAGTGGATCCACAAAGGCATCTTCACGTCCTTGCTCGCGCATGACATTTTCATCATCAAAAGCACGAACTACATGAACAATCGCATCTACTTCACGGATATTGGCCAAGAATTTATTTCCTAGTCCTTCTCCTTTTGAAGCTCCTTTTACAATCCCTGCAATATCTGTAAATTCAAAAGTTGTTGGAACTGTCTTTTTAGGAGTAATCATTTCAGTTAGTTTTTGGAGGCGTTCATCTGGAACTTCTACCATTCCAACGTTTGGATCAATCGTCGCAAATGGGTAGTTTGCTGCCTCTGCTCCTGCTTTTGTAATTGCATTAAATAGTGTTGATTTACCAACGTTTGGCAAACCAACGATACCTGCTGTTAAAGCCATATTTTCTCATTCTCCGTTTTCATTTCAATCCCTAATATTATAACACAAAAAGGGAAAACTTGCTAACCCTCTAACTAAGGGTTCTCATACTCTTCGAAAATCTCTTCAAACCACGTCAACATCGCCTTGCCGTATAGATATTACTGACTTCGTCAGTTCTATCTGCAACCTCAA
>NZ_KV794132.1:12090-37720 GCF_001808665.1 Streptococcus sp. HMSC070B10
TCCTAGTTTGCTCTTTGATTTTCATTGAGTATCAGTCAATAATTTTATTCATTTTTCGATCAAAATCATAGCGCCCCATCATGACAACATGGTCACAATTACTACATTTAATTTTGATATCTGCTCCTACACGTGTAATTTCCCAACGATTGGCCTTTTTACCTGTTGACTTGATGGTGCAAGCATGTGGTTTTTTCATTTCAACAAAATTTCCAACTTGATACATACTACTCTCCTTTTCTTTTTCGATTATATCATAAAAGAGGCGAGCTAGGCTCAACCTCTTTAACTTAATTTGTACGAACTGGTGTAATGAGCTGCATGAAGTCCTCGTCAGTATCTGCTGGCACAAGAGTAAATGGACGAACAGCTGAGATAAAGCTAATAGTCACCTTTTCGCTATTTAAAGCTTTAAGGGAATCAATCAAGTAAGTTGGGTTGAAACTAATAGTCAAATCTTCACCAGTAACCTGATCAGTATCGATTTCTTCGTTTACTTTACCAACTTCTGGAGAGTGAACATGGGCGCTAACAATCCCATCTTTAATTTCAAGTTTCACAGTACCATTTTGAGTCGCACTTGATAAAAGACGAGCACGCTCCATTGACTGGCGTAAGTTTACCACATCAAAAGTAATAGTAGTGTTAAAGTCTGTTGGAATCAAACGATCTGTATCAGGATAGTTACCTTCTAACAAACGAGTATAAAAGCTAATATTTTCGCTTCTAAAGAGGATTTGATTGTTGGCAAAGAAAATCTCTACAGTTTCAATATCATCTGTAAATACTGCTGAAAATTCGCGTAGAGAACGGCTAGGAATCACGACATCAAAATCATCACTATTTTTCTCAAGCGTTAATTTTTTCTGGCTTAGACGATGAGAGTCTGTTGCCACTGTTTTTAGCTCCTTATGCTGATTCAATACAAAATGAACACCTGTTAAAATTGGACGACTTTCTTGTGTACTTGCCGCAAAAGCTGTTTCGTTGATAATTTTCTTGAGTAATTTTGTTTCAAGAACCAAAGGAGTGCTTGCTGAAATTTCTTGGATTCGTGGATATTGCTCGCTATCTTTTCCTTTTAGGGTAATTTCTGATTTGCCGCTGGTTAAAACAATTTGATTTTGTTCAATTTCTTTAAAATCAAGAGTCACATCAGGTAGACTAGATACAACATTGATAAAGAAAGAAGCTTCAAGAAGAATTGAACCTAAAGAAGTAATTAACAAACCAGCATCTTCATTTTTTTGAGAAATAAAATTTTCAATTGAAATTTGACCATTTGAACCAATTAAAGTAACACCTTCATTGGTCACGTCAATTTTTACGGTTGATAAAATAGGAATAGCATTTTTAGAACTAATAGCTCTCTTAGTAGTATTTAATGCTTGTAGAAATAAATTTTTATTAATTGAAAAATGAATCATGGATTCTCCTTTATTTATTTTTAGTATTAGAAGGATAATAGTAATAATAGAGTCTGTGAAATCTGTGGAAAACAGACGTAAAGTAAGTCATATCAAGTTTTTTGGCTTGTTTAAAAAATGTGGATAAAAAAGATAAAAAAACGAAAGTTATCCACAAGCTATTTGATTTTCTTTTTGATTGATTCAATTTCTAAACGTAAATTATCGTCTTCATCAATCAAAGATTTAATTTTTGCATGGGCATGAATGACTGTTGTATGATCTTTTCCTCCAAATTCCTTCCCAATTTTTGGAAGACTATTATCTGTTAATTCTCTAGATAAATACATGGCTACTTGACGGGCCAAAACAATATTTTGAAGGCGTCTGCTTCCCTTCATTTCTTTGACACTAACACCATAGAAGTTCCCTACTTCAGTTTGGATTTTATCAATTGGAATGACGAGGATTTGGCTAACATCTTGTTTGCGAGCTCTAATGGCTTCTGCAGCGATATCGATAGTGATATCCTTAATCTTCTTCACTCTGGCAATTAAAGTGATGTCGTTGATTGCTCCTTCAAGTTCTCGAACGTTTGAATCAAATTGGCCAGCTAGGTATTCTAGGGTATCACTTTGGAAATTGTAGTCTAAATGCTCTGTTTTACTTTGTAAAATGGCAATACGTGTTTCAAAGTCAGGTGGTGTGATGTTTTGCGTCAAGCCCCAGCTAAAGCGCGTGACAAGTCTTTCTTCAAGGCCCTCTAAGTGTTTAGGGCTACGATCACTGGTCAGAACAATTTGTTTTTGATTGTTATGGAGAACATTGAAAGTATTGAAAAATTCTTCCTGAGTTGCAACTTTTTTTCCACTCAGCGATTGAATATCATCAATTAACAAGAGATCGAGGCTACGGTAGGTTTTTTTGAACTTATCCATTTCACCCAGTCTAAGATGTTCAAGAAAGTCGTTTATAAAGCTTTCAGCAGGGATGTACTTCACACGCGCATCAGGAATATTTTTCAAAATCTCATTCCCAATTGCATTGAGTAAGTGAGTCTTCCCAAGCCCAGGTCCTCCATAGATAAAAAGTGGATTATAGGTCAGAGCCAAATCTTCAGAGACAGCCAAGGCGGCTGATACTGCCCAAACATTTCCATCCCCTTGAATAAAATTATCAAAGGTATACTTTTCTTTTAATCCAGTATCCGAATAAGGAATAGATGCTAACTTTGGACTATAATCATAAAGAGTTGAATTTGTAGCTTCTTCAACTTGTGAAATAGTCGTATCTTGAGGTTTGGTGAAAATATAGTGGGGAGTTATCTCAGCATCATAAATTTCAAAACCAGCTACCACAATAATATCTTTTAGTTGTTTTTCCCAGACCATTTCCATTTCAGATCGTGGTAAAAATATAGTGGCAACATTTTCCTCTACCTTGATGAGTTCAGCTTGAATAGCATAGAAATCATACATGGATCGAGTTAATCTTTCTTGAGCAAATTCTAATATACGATTCCAAAATTGTTTTTCTTTCAATCCATTCTCCTCCTTTACTATTTAAAAGTTTAATGTTAGACTTATTTTACCATAGATAGCAAGAATTTTCCACAAGCTGTGAAAATTAATCCACAATGTTATCAAGTTTTATCCACAGGTTGGGGATAAAATCAGAAACTATTGATTTATTAAGCTTTTTATTAAAAAAAAGAGTGGATAACATTGTGAGATAAAAAAATAAAAGAACAGCCTTATTTCAGGCTGTTGATAATTCTACTGTATTCTTCTTGATTTGAAAAAGAAATAATGATTTTTCCATTGTCTTTTTTAGACAATTTGATTTCTACGTCTAATCCAAGTAGTTTTTTTAACTGTTCTTCTTCATTTTGTATGAAATGATCAGTTTTTTGCTGTTTCTTTTGTTTTTTATCTGTCAGAAGAGCTTCTAACTTCCTTACAGAAATGTCTTCCTCTATAATTCGTTGAAAGAAATAGTCTTGTTGTTCCTTATTCAACCCAACTAGAGAACGCGCATGAGCTTGTGATAGTTTGCCATTTTCTACTTCTGAGATAATCTGTTCTGGCAAGGAAAGCAAACGAATGGAGTTGCTGATATATGGACGAGATTTGCCCATTTTATCTGCAATTTCAGCATGGGTAAATCCTTTCTCTACAAGAGATTCATAGGCGCGTGCTTCTTCTATTGGATTTAAATTTTCTCTTTGTAAATTTTCAATGATGGACTGGACCATCATCTCTTGGTCTGAAAGTTGTTTAACAACAGCTGGGATAGACGTTAGACCAGCTAAAAGTGAAGCGCGATAGCGTCTCTCTCCTGCAAGGATTTCATAACCAATAACAGGAGATTGACGAACAATAATCGGTTGAATGACCCCATTTTCTTTGATAGACTGTGCTAGTTCATGTAGTTTTTCTCCATCAAATTCTTTTCGAGGTTGATAGGGATTTTTTTGTATATCCGTGATAGAAATCATTTCAAATTTTTCCATGATTCTACACTAACACATCTTTTCTCTTATGTAAAGCTTTCTTTACATAGATGTCAATTAAGATTCTAAATCGCCTGAACTCTTGTCAAGTTTAATAGATGTAGTTTCTTCTTTACCGTTACGATAGTAAGTTATCTTAATGGTGTCTCCGATAGAATGATTGTAAAGAGCACTTTGTAAGTCTGTTGATGAAGCAATCTCTTTGTCATCTACTTTTGTAATAACATCGTATTTTTCAAGGTGACCATTGGCAGGCATATTACTTTGTACAGAACGAACAACTACACCAGATGTTACATTGCTTGGAATATTCAGTCTTCTAATATCATTTGTATTAATATTTGAGAGATTGACCATTTGGATGCCCAAAGCTGGACGAGTCACTTTTCCGTTCTTTTCTAATTGTTCAATAATATTGATAGCATCATTTGCAGGGATTGCAAAACCAAGACCTTCTACAGATGTTCCTCCATTTGTGGCAATTTTACTTGAGGTAATTCCGATAACCTGTCCTTGAATATTGATTAGTGGGCCACCAGAGTTACCTGGGTTAATAGCAGTATCAGTTTGGATGGCTTTTGTAGAAATGGCTTGTCCATCTTCAGATTTTAAAGATACATTTCGATTGAGACTAGATATGATACCTTGAGTGACAGTATTAGCATATTCAGAACCTAACGGGCTACCGATAGCAATAGCAGTTTCTCCTACGGTTAACTGACTAGAATCACCAAATTCCGCTACTGTTGTCACTTTTTCTGAAGATATTTTGACGACAGCAATATCAGAGAAAGTGTCAGCTCCGACGATTTCTCCAGGTACCTTAGTTCCATCTGACAAACGAATATCTACTTTGCTGGCACCATTTATAACGTGATTGTTGGTGACAATGTAAGCTTCTTTGTCATTCTTTTTATAAATAACCCCAGATCCTTCACTAGAGATTTGCTGAGAATCTGTATCAGTATCATCATTGCCAAATACGCTATTTTGTCTGTTAGCTGAATAAGTAATAACAGAAACAACAGCATCTTTTACTTTGTTAACAGCCTGTGTTGTTGAATTTTCGTTCTTATAGGCGGTCTGTGTGATAGTGCTATTGTTGTTGGAGTTACTTACAGTACTTTTCTGAGTTAGTTGGTTTATTGAAAAACTCCCCAAGGCTCCACTAATAAAGCTAATGACGATAACGACTAATAATTGAAACCATTTTTTGTAAAATGTTTTGAGATGTTTCATATTTGCCTCCATATGTTTTAAATTAATGAAAGTATAAACTGACTAGCTTAATTATAACTTAAAAAGAAAAGTTTTTCACAGATTGTGGATAACTTTCAAAAATCTGTGGTTTTCTCGGCTAAAATTAACCTTTTATTTTGTGAATAAGATGTGAAAAAATAGAGAATATGTTAGAATAGAGTCATGAAAATTAAAGTTGTAACAGTTGGGAAACTGAAAGAAAAGTATTTAAAAGATGGTATCGCAGAGTATTCAAAACGAATTTCTCGATTTGCTAAGCTTGAAATGATTGAGCTAGCAGATGAAAAAACACCAGATAAGGCCAGTGAATCAGAAAATCAAAAAATTTTAGAAGTAGAAGGTCAGAGAATTTTATCAAAAGTTGGTGACCGTGATTTTGTTATTGTGTTAGCTATCGAAGGGAAAATGTTCTCCTCAGAAGAATTTAGTAAGCAGTTAGAAGAAGCTTCTATAAAAGGATTTTCTACTCTTACCTTTATTATTGGAGGGAGTTTAGGATTGTCATCAGCTCTAAAAAAGAGAGCCAATCTTTCTGTCAGTTTTGGCCTCTTAACCTTGCCCCACCAGTTAATGAGACTAGTCCTTGTTGAACAAATCTATCGGGCTTTTACAATACAGCAGGGCTCTCCCTATCATAAATAGAAAATTGACTTTCAATTGAATTTTTGGTAGAATAGCTGTATTAGGTCTCATAGCTCAGCTGGATAGAGCATTCGCCTTCTAAGCGAACGGTCGCAGGTTCGAATCCTGCTGGGATCAATATAGTAGCAAAGCTGGGAATTTTCCCGGCTTTTTTCTTAAAAAAGTACACTTGGGGAGAAAAAAATGACAGTTGAGAGAATTTTATCTAAAATGAAATTCCATTTTGTATAATGGTTTTTGTAAGTTAGCTTACAGGAAAAAACACTTTAGGAGATTTTATTATGAAAAACACAGTTAATTTAGATAAGTTTGTAGAATTGAAGGAAAAAGACTTGCAAAATATTCAAGGTGGGGAGATAAGGCAAACACATAATATTTTCTTTAATTTCTTTAAAAGAAGATAAAGGAGTGGAATAATGGATTTTCTTGCAGTATTAGTTGTGATATTACATATTTTTATTATTAGTAAAAGTTACTATTTAATATGTAAAAATAAAATAAATATAAAAGAACTATGCTTTTTTGGTGGTTATACATTCCTAGTAGAATCAGTATTTGAACTTTCCTTTTATTTTATATACTTAGATGGATTAGGAATTGAAAAATTTTTATTTCCTTTGGTATTATATTCATATTTTAGATTTATTAAAAAGTATGAGAAGTATAGAGGAGTATTATTAAGTTTACTACTATCCCTTTTATATAATAGCACTCATACCTTTCTATCCGTAACTTTATCCTCTATAATAGGAGATGATACTGCCCTACAATATCATAGTCTATTCTTTTTAGTTGTAGTGGCGTTGACTTATGTTGTTATCGTAACAATCATTCGTTATTTCCATTTGGAACTAAACTATTTTGACAAAGACTATCTATATCCTTTCTTGAAAAAAGTATTTTTTGCTTTACTATTGCTACATATTGTATCTTTCGTTTCAGATATGGTAAGTACGATTAAACATTTGAATAGTTTTGGAAGTATTTTATCATCTATTGTCTTTATCTCTTTACTTTTGACTTTCTTTGCAATGAATTCTCATAAAGAACAAATGGAGAAAGAGATTGCTTTGAAGCAGAAGAAATTTGAACAGAAACATTTACAAAACTACACAGACGAAATTGTTGCTTTGTATAATGAAATACGTGGGTTTAGACATGACTATGCTGGGATGCTTGTCAGCATGCAGATGGCAATTGACAGTGGTGATTTACAGGAAATTGACAGAGTTTATACTGAAGTTTTGGTCAAAGCAAATCACAAACTGCGTTCAGATAAATACACTTACTTTGACTTGAACAACATAGAAGATTCAGCTTTACGAAGTTTGGTTGCTCAGTCAATTGTCTATGCTCGAAATAATGGTGTAGAGTTTACACTGGAAGTAAAAGATACGATTACCAAGCTCCCAATTGAACTATTGGATTTGGTTCGTATCATGAGTGTTTTATTGAACAATGCTGTCGAAGGATCGGCTGATAGCTATAAAAAGCAGATGGAAGTAGCAGTTATTAAGATGGAAACTGAAACAGTGATTGTGATTCAGAATTCATGTAAAATGACGATGACTCCTTCAGGAGATCTTTTTGCCTTAGGATTCTCTACTAAGGGAAGAAATCGCGGAGTAGGATTAAATAATGTGAAAGAACTACTAGATAAGTACAACAACATTATTTTAGAAACAGAGATGGAAGGCAGTACATTTAGACAAATCATTAGATTTAAGAGGGAATTTGAATGAAAGTTTTAATTTTAGAAGATGTTATTGAACATCAAGTGAGACTAGAGAGAATATTGGATGAAATTTCGAAAGAATCGAATATTCCAATATCATACAAGACAACGGGAAAAGTTCGTGAGTTTAAGGAATATATCGAAAATGATGAAGTAAACCAGCTTTATTTTCTAGATATTGATATTCATGGAATTGAGAAAAAAGGGTTTGAAGTTGCTCAGTTTATTCGTCATCACAATCCTTATGCTATTATCGTCTTTATCACCAGTCGATCAGAGTTTGCGACTCTAACCTATAAATACCAGGTATCAGCCTTAGACTTTGTTGATAAGGATATTAATGATGAGTTATTTAAGAAGAGAATTGAGCAAAATATCTTCTACACGAAGAGTATGTTACTTGAAAATGAAGATGTGGTAGATTATTTTGACTACAATTACAAGGGAAATGATTTAAAAATTCCTTACCATGACATTCTGTATATTGAAACGACAGGAGTTTCTCATAAATTGCGCATTATTGGTAAAAATTTTGCAAAAGAGTTTTACGGTACCATGACAGATATTCAGGAAAAGGACAAACATACTCAGCGATTTTATTCTCCTCATAAGTCATTTTTGGTAAATATAGGCAATATTAGAGAAATTGATCGAAAAAACTTAGAAATTGTTTTCTATGAAGACCATCGTTGTCCTATTTCAAGATTAAAAATTAGAAAATTAAAAGATATTCTAGAGAAAAAATCTCAAAAGTGATTGACAATTAGTAAGAAATTGATATAATGGTTATATCTGCTACAGATAGAAGGTCCGTTGGTCAAGGGGTTAAGACACCGCCTTTTCACGGCGGTAACACGGGTTCGAATCCCGTACGGACTATTTTATCCGCCATAGCTCAGTTGGTAGTAGCGCATGACTGTTAATCATGATGTCGTAGGTTCGAGTCCTACTGGCGGAGTATAGATAAAAGGGAACACAACTGTGTTCCTCTTTTTATATCAATTTGCATTACCAAGCATTTTCATAAGGAAGTCTGTTATTTCTTGAGGACTTTCTTTTTTTCCATGTGCAATCCAAGTTTGGCAGACACCAAAAAGTGCATGAGTTAGATAGATGCTACTATATTCTAATTCAGTGGTATTGAGATTTAGTTGCATAAATTGCTTTTGTAAATCTGTACTGAGCATGATATGAAGTTTATTTCGTAAGAAATTTTGGATTTCTTTCGTCCCATTTTCAGAAAGAAGGGCAGCCAGAAGTGGTTCTGATTCTAGATATTCAAATACTTCTAAAATGGCATCTCTTTTGTGATGAGCATGTTTTTGAAAAATATATTCAAATGTATGGAATAGCTTGCTTTGATAGTGCTCAATCATATCATACTTATCCTTATAGTGAGTATAGAAGCTGGAACGACTAATTCCGGCTTTTTCTGCTAGCTTGACAGTAGAAATTTGATCAAATGGCTGTTCCATCAGTAATTGTACCATAGCATTTTCAATAGTTCGCTTTGTTTTTAAGCGTTTGTTACTTTCTTGCATATTTCCTCCTTATAAACAAATTAGACTATGTGTCTAAAAATTGATTTTTTTATCTTGTAATTTATATTTTTTATTGTATAATCTATTATATCAAAATTTTAGACAATATGTTTAAAAAAGGAGAAACTATGTTTAAAGAATGGAAAGCAATTTTTAAAAAACCAACCTTTATTATTGTCATGATAGGGATTTCTCTTATTCCCGCTCTGTACAATGTCATATTTTTGTCATCAATGTGGGATCCATATGGTCAATTGTCTGACTTACCTGTGGCAGTTGTCAATAATGATAAAGAGGCTTCCTATAATGGTAATAGCATGTCTATAGGAAAAGACATGGTGTCTAATTTAGAGCAAAATAAATCATTGGATTTTCATTTTGTAGATGAAGATGAAGGAAAGAAGGGATTGGAAGATGGCGATTACTATATGGTAGTGACTTTACCAAGTGATTTATCTGAAAAAGCAGCTTCTATTTTAACGAATCATCCAGAGCAAATGCAAATCGATTATCAGACTTCAAGTGGTCATAGTTTTATTGCCAGCAAGATGAGCGATTCTGCGATGACACAGTTAAAACAGAATGTTTCTGCTAATGTAACCGAATCCTATACGAAAGCTTTATTTCAAAAGATGGGTGATTTAAAATCCGGTTTAACGAAGGCAGCCGATGGAAGTGAACAATTGGCTAACGGGGCCAGTCAGTTAGCTGTAGGAAGTCAGACATTGTCTTCAAATCTTGCTACTTTAGCTAGCTCAAGTTTAACCTTTTCGGATGGAACAAATCAATTTACAAAAGGGTTGACAATGTATGTCACAGGAGTAAAGCAACTGAATAGTGGCTTAGGAACATTTAATGATGGTTTACAGAACTATACAAGTGCGGTTTCACAGGTTGACACAGGACTTAATCAATTATCTTCGAAAACTCCAGAATTAGTTGCAGGTGTCAACCAGTTAAATACAGGGATGAAGTCATATGCTGGTGGAGTTTCACAACTCAATTCAGGTCTCAGTCAATTTTCGGTTGGTGTCAATGCCTATACAAGCGGAGTTGACAAATTATCTGTTGGTACAAACCAACTATCAAGTCAATCAGATACATTGAGAGACGGTATTACTCAATTAAATAAAGGAATAAAAGAAATATCCACACAATTAAATACTTCATCTCAACAGAAAGAGGATATAACACAGTTAGCAAGCAGTTTAGATGAGTTGAATAAGGCTCTCCAATCAGTTACAGTTTCAGATAATACTGATCTTAAAAATACAATATCTAATGACTTAACAAATATAACGACTCTTGCTCAAACTATTGTGACTAATAGTCAAGCAGAGCAAGAGAAAACTCTTACAAATCTTCAAGCAACAGCAACTTATCAATCTCTCACTGAAACTCAGAAAAAAGAATTGACTGAAGCTGTCTCAAATAATTCTAATTCTACGATAGAGTCAGCAAAAGCAATTTTAACGACGGCAGGAGATTTAAAAGAAAATTTAGGAAGTATAAACCAACCAGTCTCTAATCTTTCTACTTTACAGACTAAAGCAAATCAACTTTTACCTATAGCGTCTAGTTCCTTGACATTTATGTCAAGTGGATTTACACAGTTGCAAAATGCTGTAGATAATCAGTTAGTTCCCGGAAGTCAATCAATTGAAAATGGAGTTAATGCGTATACTAAGGGATTGGATACTATTTCTTTAGGTGTAAATCAACTAAGTGAAAAGAATACAACTTTAACAACAAGTTTGGATCAATTGGTTTCTGGCTCAACCAATTTGACAGAAAACTCTTCAAAATTGACAACTGGTTTGGATACTCTAGCTGGGAAAACTCCAGAATTAGTAACAGGTATTGAAAAACTATCATCTGGTTCTGCTCAATTGAACAATAAGAGTCCAGAGTTAATAGCAGGTCTTACTAAATTACAATTTGGCTCTGATCAATTAACAGATAAATCAACACAATTACTTTCTGCAGCATCCCAACTAGGAAGTGGCGCTATGAAGATAGCAGATGGTACTGGAAAATTAGCTGAAGGTGGAGCAACTTTAACTGCTGGTATTGAAAGTTTACAAGTAGGAACTACTGATCTAGGACAAGGCTTAAGAAGTGCTAGCAATCAACTAAAATCAGCATCAACAGAATCTAAAAATGCAGAGATTTTGTCAAATCCACTCAATCTTTCAAAAACAGACAATGATCAAGTTCCTGTAAATGGGATTGCTATGGCTCCTTATATGATATCAGTCGCTCTCTTTGTCGCTGCATTATCAACAAATATGATTTTTGCTAAATTACCTTCAGGTCGTCATCCTGAAACTCGCTGGGCTTGGTTCAAATCTCGCTTTGAGATAAATGGAGTTATAGCTGTTTTAGCCGCTGTCTTAGTCTATGGTGGCGCTCATCTTATTGGTCTAACAGCAAATCATGAAATGAGAACCTTGTTCTTAATTATTATCGCAAGCTTAACATTTATGTCTATGGTAACTGCATTAACAACATGGAATAGCCGTATAGGAGCTTTCTTCTCTCTTATTTTGCTATTATTACAGTTAGCATCAAGTGCAGGTACCTATCCACTTGCTTTGACAAATAATTTCTTTAGAGCTATTAATCCTTGGTTACCAATGAGTTATTCAGTTTCGGGATTACGACAAACAATCTCTATGACAGGAAATATTCATCATCAAGTCATTTTCCTTGCTGTGATATTAGCCCTATTTACTGGTTTAGGTATGCTAGCCTATCAACCTAAGAAAATGGAAGAAGATTAAAAAAATCGACCGATTAATTGGTCGATTTTTTATGCTTTAGATGACTTTCGTCTGTGATTATAGGTTCCAAATAGTAAGAGAGAAGTAAAGGAACAAATTGCTCCAGTAATAAAACCATTGGGAATAAAGGAAAGTGTAATAGTTCCTTTTCCCTTAGGAACGTCAACTTTCATAAAACCAGTTTGAGCTTGTTTAATTTCTATTTTCTTACCATCTTGGTAGGCAGACCAGCCTTTATCATAAGGAATGGTGAAGAAAATGGACGTATCTTGTTTAACATCATATGTAGCAAAGACTTTGTTTTTAGAAGTTGATACTGTGACAGGTTGTTCTTTAATTTTTTGAATTGCCTCGGTGAAAGTTTTGGTATCTAAACGATAGAAGGTAGGAGATTCAAATGATACCTGTGAATTTCCAGGGCAACTAACATTAATATTGAAAGTTTTTTTCTCTTTTGTATAGCCTAGATTAAAGAAGGAGAAGACATTATCAGTTGTAAAAGTTTTCTTTTCCCCATTGACAAGGATGTCAACTTTCTTTTGTTTATCATTAGAAAAGTGAAGGTTTGTGAAAGAAAGATAAACTTGGCTGTTTTCTGGCACTTCAATTTGATATTGGATTGCTGCATCTTCATTTGAAGAACTTGTAACAGTAATCAAATCATCAGTATTCTCTGTTTTTTCATAGGGTATTGGAGAAAAATAATCAAAATTGACGTCAGCAAGTTGATTTAAAAACGAGGCCTGATTATCTAGAGTGTGTTCAGTGAACTTGACATCGTTGTAAATAGATTGACTAGCAAAGGCAATCGGAAGAGAGTATTGATTTTCATATAGGGTAAGATTATCTTTTTGATAGATATCTTGGAAACCATACTTATCAATAGGACTGTCTGAGATATTATACTGGATGCCAAATAAACTATCAGCCAAAATACTATTATTTGCATAACGGAGATTGAGATTAGTCCCAGAGGATTTAAAACCAAGTTTATCTAAAGTAGAGCTTGCTGAACGATTTCGAACAGATGAAAATTGAGAGATTCCATTGTAGTTGAATTTCATACTGTCATTCCCTGTCTGAGTTTGTAGTTTCTCAGTACGAGTAAATGAATTTTCAATATATGTTGAGAAAGATTCCATAGTTGGGATATCTCTACTATATGCACTTCGAGAAGCAAATCCCCATTCCTTAGCAATTCCGTCCATTTGATATGAAGCATTTAAACTTATTTCAACCATTATAAATAAAGAGATTAGGATGGCAAATAGATTTACAGAGATAAACTTTTTGATAAATGCAAGGAGTAAAAGCGAATAGACAACCAAAAATTCAAGAGTAAGCAGAATATTCAAATCTGTTAAAAAAGAATAATGTGATTTTAGATAGATGGTAGCTAAAAATCCTGTTACTACAAGAAAAAGCGAAACTAAAAAGTTCTGGATTTTAATTTCTCTTAGACGATTTAAGACTTCCGCTGCTGTATAAATTAACAAGGTAGAGAAAATCCAAGCATAACGATGTAAAAACATGTTTGGAGTATGCATGCCTTGCCAAAATAAATCAAGAGCTTCAATATAAAAGCTTGCAATTAGAAATGCAAAGAAGATTGCATAGATAAGTTTCACGTGAAACTTAATAGATTTCAGCGTAAAAAATAAAATAGTCAAAATAAAGGGAAGCAGTCCAACAAAAATCATTGGGATGGCCCCATACTTGGTTGTATCAAAGGAACCAATGAATTGCTTAGCAAAGAGATCAAGATACCAGCTACTTTCAGTTTGAAACTTTGTAACTTCAGTTAATTTTTCTCCATGTGTCTGTAAATCAAATAGAGTAGGAAGAGTCAGAATCAAACTAGCCATATCAGCTAAAAAGGAGATAACTATGAAATCAAGAACAGATGATTTTCGAGTCTTAAAGTTCCACGAAATTTGACAGAGATACCAGAAAATAAGAAACAATACTGTCATATAGCCAAAATAATAGTTTTGGATAAATAAGATTGACAGACTTGTAAAGTACAATAGGAATTTCTTTTCAGTGATAAGTAGCTGTAAACCAGTTATAATTAAAGGAATCAAGATAAAAACATCTAGCCAGGTTTTTATCTCTAATTGACTGACAGTGAAACTCATCAGAGCATAGGAAGTAGATAAAGCTAGTTTTAAAGGCTTAGGAATCGATTTAAATAATTTATTTAAACTAAAGTAAGTTGACAGTCCAATCAATCCAAATTTTAAGAGAGTTGTCAGATAGACAGCATCTGGCATATTAGTTAGATCAAAAAAGTAAACTAGTGGTGAAAGGAAACTTCCCAAGTAATAACTAGATAGGGCATAGAAATTTAATCCGAGGCCACTTGTAAAGGTGTAGAACAAACTACCATTTTCGTGTAGGATATTTCGTAAAGCTACATCAAAAATAACGTATTGATGAAACCCATCTCCTAATAGTGGAGATGTATCGCTATTCCAGTAGATACCTTGAGATAGATATACTCCTATCATAATGATTACGGGAATGATGAAAGAAACAAAACAGGTCCAATATGTTTTAAAAAATAATTTCATGTTACCTCATAAAATGTTAGAAAACTCAGCTGGTTAACCCAACTGAGTTTTGAAGATTTTAGTCTTTCCAAAGTTCTTTAACTTTTGCTTGTACTTCTTCATTTTCTAGGAATTCATCATAGGTTTCATCGATACGATCGATAACGCCATTTTTAGACAAGACAATGATATGGTTAGCCAAAGTTTGAATAAACTCGTGGTCATGACTGGCAAAGATGATTGATTCTTTAAAGTTTTTCAATCCATCATTCAAGCTTGAGATAGATTCCAAGTCCAAGTGATTGGTTGGGTCATCAAGTACAAGCACATTTGACTTCAAGAGCATTAGTTTTGAAAGCATGACACGAACTTTTTCTCCCCCTGACAAGACGTTTACAGGTTTGTTAACTTCATCTCCAGAGAAGAGCATACGGCCGAGGAAACCGCGTAGGAAAGTATTGTCATCTTCTTCTTTACTTGCAAATTGACGCAACCAGTCAAGAATTGATTCTCCCCCTGCAAAATCGGCCGAGTTATCTTTTGGCAAGTAAGAACGGCTAGTAGTTACTCCCCACTTGACAGTTCCTTCATAGTCAATATCCCCCATGATTGCACGAATTAATGCAGTCGTTTGGATGTCATTTTGTCCAATAAGCGCTGTCTTATCACCTGGACGCAAGATAAAGCTGATATTATCTAAAATAGTCTCACCATCAATCTTTACAGTTAGATTTTCTACTGTCAAGAGATCATTACCAATCTCACGTTCAGCTTTAAAGTTGATAAATGGATATTTACGACTAGATGGCACAATCTCTTCTAGTTCAATCTTATCAAGCATTTTCTTACGTGATGTTGCTTGTCTTGATTTGGAAGCATTGGCAGAGAAACGAGCTACGAATTCTTGCAATTGCTTAATTTTTTCTTCTGCTTTAGCATTACGGTCTGCTAGCAATTTAGCAGCAAGCTCAGAAGATTCCTTCCAGAAATCGTAGTTTCCGACATAGAGTTTGATTTTTCCAAAGTCAAGGTCTGCCATGTGGGTACATACTTTGTTTAAGAAGTGACGGTCATGGGATACAACAATAACGGTGTTATCAAAGTCAATCAAGAAATCTTCTAACCATGTAATTGATTGGATGTCTAAACCGTTGGTAGGCTCGTCCAAGAGAAGAACATCTGGTTTACCAAAAAGTGCTTTAGCAAGGAGAACCTTTACTTTCTCACCGTTGGCCAATTCACTCATATTTTGGTAGTGCAACTCTTCTGGGATATTTAGGTTTTGAAGTAGTTGAGAGGCTTCACTTTCTGCTTCCCAGCCTCCAAGCTCGGCAAACTCTCCTTCAAGTTCAGCAGCACGGACTCCGTCCTCATCTGAGAAATCTTCCTTCATGTATATAGCATCTTTTTCCTTCATGATGCTATAAAGTTTTTCATTTCCCATGATAACGACATCAATAGCACGTTCATCTTCATAGTCAAAGTGATTTTGACGAAGAACAGAGAGACGTTCATCTGGACCAAGAGAGATGTAACCAGTAGTAGGTTCGATATCTCCAGCTAAAATTTTTAAAAAGGTTGATTTTCCGGCACCATTAGCACCGATTAATCCATAAGTATTTCCTTCTGTAAATTTGATATTGACATCATCAAAAAGTTTACGATCACTAAAACGTAGTGAAACATCAGATACTGTAAGCAATGTTTGTCTCCTATATATGTAATATATTTATTCTACTAGAAAATACGGAAATATTCAAATTTTTATCTGTCAATTTTATGTAAATTATATTTACAATTTACTTTACACAAAAACATAAATAGCAAGACTGATTTATTTTGATAAATTACGGTTATTTCATTAAAAAAATGCTATAATTGAAGGGACTATATCGAAGGAGAACAAAATGACTAAACCCATTATTTTAACAGGAGACCGTCCAACAGGAAAATTGCATATTGGACATTATGTTGGAAGTCTCAAAAATCGAGTATTATTACAGGAAGAGGGTAAGTATGATATGTTTGTGTTCTTGGCTGACCAACAAGCTTTGACAGATCATGCTAAAGACCCTCAAACAATTGTAGAGTCTATCGGAAATGTGGCTTTGGATTATCTTGCAGTTGGATTGGATCCAAGTAAATCGACAATCTTTATTCAAAGTCAGATTCCAGAGTTGGCTGAACTATCTATGTATTATATGAATCTAGTTTCATTAGCACGTCTGGAGCGTAATCCAACTGTCAAAACAGAGATTTCTCAGAAAGGATTTGGAGAAAGTATTCCGACAGGATTCTTGGTCTATCCAATCGCTCAAGCGGCTGACATCACAGCCTTTAAGGCCAATTATGTTCCTGTTGGGACAGATCAGAAACCAATGATTGAGCAAACTCGCGAGATTGTTCGTTCTTTTAACAATGCATATAACTGTGATGTCTTGGTGGAACCGGAAGGTATTTATCCAGAAAATGAGAGAGCAGGGCGTTTGCCTGGTTTAGATGGAAATGCTAAAATGTCTAAATCACTCAATAATGGTATTTATTTAGCTGATGATGCGGATACTTTGCGTAAAAAAGTAATGAGTATGTATACAGATCCAGATCATATTCGAGTGGAAGATCCAGGTAAGATTGAAGGAAATATGGTTTTCCATTATCTAGATGTTTTTGGTCGTCCAGAAGATGCTCAAGAAATTGCTGATATGAAAGAACATTATCAACGAGGTGGTCTTGGTGATGTGAAAACCAAACGTTATCTACTTGAAATATTAGAACGTGAACTGGGTCCTATTCGTGAGCGCCGTATCGAATTCGCTAAGGATATGGGAGAAGTTTATAATATGCTTCAAAAAGGTAGTGAAAGAGCGCGTGAAGTTGCAGGTCAAACCCTATCTGATGTTAAAGGAGCAATGGGACTTCATTACTTTAACTAGGCTTATTTTACAAAAAACTATCATTTCTATCTCAAAGAAAAGATAGTTTTTTATTTACCCCTGTAACATTTGACAAATTTTTATAGAATGGTATGATAGATACAATATAAAAAGCGTCAAGCTCAAAAAGAAAGAAAAGAGGAAACTTCGAATGTCTAATTGGGACACTAAATTTTTGAAAAAAGGTTTTACCTTTGATGATGTATTGCTTATTCCAGCTGAAAGTCATGTGTTGCCTAACGATGCAGATTTAACAACTAAATTGGCAGATAATTTGACTTTAAATATCCCAATTATTACCGCTGCCATGGACACAGTAACAGAGAGTCAAATGGCTATTGCTATTGCTCGTGCAGGTGGTCTCGGAGTTATCCATAAAAACATGTCAATCGCTCAACAAGCAGACGAGGTTCGCAAGGTAAAACGTTCTGAAAATGGGGTTATTATTGATCCGTTCTTCTTGACGCCTGAACATACAATTGCTGAAGCTGATGAGCTTATGGGTCGTTACCGCATCAGTGGTGTTCCAGTTGTTGAAACACTTGAAAATCGTAAATTGGTTGGTATTTTGACAAACCGAGATCTTCGTTTTATTTCAGACTATAACCAACCAATCTCAAATCATATGACTAGTGAAAATCTTGTTACTGCTCCTGTGGGTACAGATCTTGCAACTGCTGAGAGTATTCTTCAAGAACACCGTATTGAAAAACTTCCTTTGGTAGATGAAGAAGGTCGTCTTTCTGGTTTGATTACTATAAAAGATATTGAAAAAGTTATTGAGTTTCCAAATGCTGCTAAAGATGAGTTTGGTCGTCTTCTAGTTGCAGGTGCAGTAGGTGTTACTTCAGATACCTTTGAACGTGCAGAGGCTCTTTTTGAAGCAGGAGCGGATGCGATTGTTATTGATACTGCACATGGTCATTCTGCAGGTGTCTTGCGTAAAATTGCTGAGATTCGTGCTCACTTCCCAGATCGTACTTTGATTGCTGGAAATATTGCTACTGCTGAGGGAGCGCGTGCCCTTTATGAAGCAGGTGTAGATGTTGTCAAGGTTGGTATTGGACCAGGTTCTATCTGTACTACTCGAGTAATTGCTGGTGTTGGTGTTCCGCAAGTAACAGCTATCTATGATGCTGCAGCCGTTGCGCGTGAATATGGGAAAACGATCATTGCTGACGGTGGAATCAAGTATTCTGGAGATATTGTAAAAGCTCTTGCTGCTGGTGGAAATGCAGTTATGCTTGGATCAATGTTTGCTGGAACTGATGAAGCTCCAGGTGAAACTGAAATCTTCCAAGGACGTAAATTCAAGACTTACCGTGGTATGGGATCAATTGCAGCAATGAAGAAAGGTTCAAGCGATCGTTACTTCCAAGGTTCTGTCAATGAGGCAAACAAACTTGTTCCAGAAGGAATTGAAGGTCGTGTTGCTTATAAAGGAGCGGCAGCTGATATCGTCTTTCAAATGATTGGTGGTATTCGCTCTGGTATGGGTTACTGTGGTGCAGCTAATCTTAAAGAACTACATGATAATGCTCAATTTATTGAAATGTCTGGTGCTGGTTTGAAAGAAAGCCATCCTCATGATGTACAAATTACTAATGAGGCACCAAATTATTCTATGTAAAAGAAATAAAAAGAACTCCCGTGAAAACAGGAGTTCTTTTACAATATTGTCAATTTTAGTTTACAGAAACTTTACCATCCTGAATAATGAAGATGCTTAGATTTTCTGGTAGATTTTGAAGATGGTCTAAGCTTGTTGTTGTAATAAAGGTTTGGATTGACTGAGAAATCGTTTCTAATAATTTTAGTTGTCTAGTATTGTCAAGTTCGCTCATAACATCGTCAAGTAGTAATATTGGAGATTCTGTAGTAATACTTTCCATTAACTCGATTTCTGCTAATTTTATAGAAAGGACGAGACTACGATGTTGGCCTTGACTCCCAAAACTAGCGTCCATCCCATTTATATAAAAAGAAATATCATCTCGATGAGGACCGACACCAGTGTTCTTTTTAAATAAATCTCTGGATCTACTTTTTTCTAAAGCAATTTTGAAAGATTCGGATAAGTCTTCTTTGTCAGTTATCTTGACAGAAGATTGATAGGATATTGACAACTCTTCAATCTGATTAGAGAGTTCAAAATGTTTTTTACGCCCAAATGATTCTAGTTTTTTTATGAAATCTAAGCGGTGATTCATCACACGACATCCATAATCGACTAGCTGATCATCTAGTACTGAAAGGAAGGTTTCATCTATTGTTTGAGCTGATTTTAGATAGGTATTTCTTTGTTTAAGGATGTAGTTATAATTAGTTAAATCAGATAAATAGATTGGCTTAATTTGCCCAAGCTCCATATCAATGAATTTTCGTCGAACCGAAGGTGCTCCTTTAATTAGTTGTAAATCTTCAGGAGCAAATAAGACAACATTCATGTGTCCGACATAATCTGAAAGGCGTGCCTGTTTTAAATGATTCACTTTTGTCACACGCCCTTTTTGTGTTAGTTCGATTTCGAGAGGAATGGATCCAGTTTTTTTCTGAACAAGACCTGAAAGATGAAGCTGTTCCTCATCAAAATGAATGAGATTTTTATCAGTTCGAGTTCGATGACTGCGTGTTAAGGCTAAAAAATAGATAGCCTCTAACATATTTGTTTTACCTTGTGCATTGCGTCCTAAAAAGACATTTAATTTAGGATTAAAGTCTATTTTCGTCTCTTTGTAGTTACGAAAAGTTTTGAGAGATAGGTGTTGTAGCCACATGATTATCTACCAGGGAATCGTGGAGCTTGTTTGCTTTTTGGTGATGAAGTAGGTTTAGAGTTGTCTTTCTTTACTCCCTTATTCATCTCTTTGACGAGTTTAGCGATTCGTTTTTTTTCAACTTTATCAGCTTGGTATTCATCTTGTTCTTCAAAAGTAGGTCGTGTCAACAAGATGTCAATATTCATGTCAGGGATGTCAACTTTATCGCCAATACGAAGTTTTTTACCACGACGACTCTCTAATTCTCCATTAAAGTAAACAGAATGTTCAGAGAGAAATGATTTGATAGCTCCTCCGCTATGTGTAATTCCAAGTTCTTTGAGTAGTGCTTGGAGGGTAATAAATTCTTCAAATAATTTGTATTCCATAATTCACCTCAATCTTTGGTATTATACCATATTTTCCTAAAAATAGTGAGAGAAACAAGGAATAATGTAAGCGATTTTTATTTCAAAAGTGTTACAGAGAACAAGAAAATTTCAGTTTTTCGTGATATAATAGAAGTCTGTATATAAGGAGGTAAATCATGGAGTTAGTGCATGGAATTTCAACACATTTTATCCAATCAAAAAAGTTTAAAACGAACAAAATTACCGTGCGTTTTACCGCTCCATTATCCCTCGATACGATTGCAGGTCGCATGTTGAGTGCGAGTATGCTAGAGACTGCTAATCAGATGTATCCCACTTCTCAAGATTTGAGAAGACACTTGGCCAGTCTATACGGTACAGATATGTCAACCAATTGTTTCAGAAGAGGACAAAGTCATATTGTAGAATTGATATTTACCTATGTTCGTGATGAGTTTTTAAGTAGGAAAAATGTGCTAACTTCTCAGGTTTTGGAACTTGTAAAAGAAACTCTTTTTTCACCCGTAGTAGTTGATAATGGGTTTGATTCGGCTTTATTTGAAATTGAGAAAAAACAATTGCTAGCAAGTTTAGCAGCTGATATGGATGATTCTTTTTATTTTTCACATAAAGAATTAGATAAGTTGTTTTTTTATGATGAACGTCTCAAATTGGAATATAGTGATTTACGAAATCGTATTTTAGCTGAAACTCCACAAAGTTCTTATTCTTGTTTCCAAGAATTTTTGGGCAATGATCGAATAGATTTCTTTTTCCTAGGTGATTTTAATGAGGTCGAAATTCAAAATGTATTAGAATCATTTGCCTTTAAAGGTCGAAAAGGAGATGTGAAGGTTCAGTATTGTCAACCTTATTCCAATATCCTACAAGAAGGTATGGTTCGGAAGAATGTGGGACAATCCATTTTGGAATTAGGTTATCATTGCCCTTCTGAATATGGTGATGAGCAACATTTACCCATGATTGTAATGAATGGTTTACTTGGTGGATTTGCTCATTCTAAGCTCTTTACAAATGTCCGTGAAAATGCTGGATTAGCTTATACTATTTCAAGTCAGCTCGATTTATTTAGTGGATTCTTGAGGATATATGCTGGTATTGATCGAGAAAATCGGAACCAGGCTCGTAAAATGATGAATAATCAACTGCTTGATTTAAAAAAAGGTTATTTTACAGAGCTTGAGCTAGAGCAGACCAAGGAAATGATTCGTCGGTCTTTGTTGCTTTCTCAAGATAATCAATCTTCATTGATTGAACGTGCTTATCAAAATGCCTTACTTGGAAAATCTTCAGCAGACTTTAAAGGTTGGATTGCAAAACTCGAGCAAGTTGACAAAGATGCTATTTGTAGAGCAGCTAATAATGTGAAACTACAGGCGATTTACTTTATGGAAGGAATAGAATGACAAAGGTTGTTTTTGGAGAAAAGTACTATCCAGCTGTAAAAGAAATGGTTTATCGAACTCGTTTAGCAAACGGATTGACAGTTGCTCTTTTGCCTAAAAAGGAATTTAAAGAGGTTTACGGGAGTGTAACTGTACAGTTTGGTTCGGTAGATACGCTTGTAACAGAAGTTGACGGAGATGTAAAAGAATATCCTGCGGGAATTGCTCATTTTCTTGAACATAAATTATTTGAGAGAGAAGATGCTAGCGATTTGATGTCGGCTTTTACGAGTCTAGGTGCAGATAGCAATGCCTTTACAAGCTTTACAAAAACAAACTATCTTTTTTCATCGACGGATTATCTCTTAGAGAATTTAGATTTACTTGATGAATTGGTAACATCAGCACACTTTACTGAAGCTTCCATTCTGAGAGAGCAGGATATTATCCAGCAAGAACGAGAAATGTATCAAGATGATCCAGATTCGTGTTTATTCTTTTCAACTTTAGCAAATTTGTATCCAGGCACACCTTTAGCAACTGATATAGTTGGAAGTGAGGAGTCCATTTCCCAAATCAATCTAACTAATTTGCAAGAAAATTTTACAAGGTTTTACAATCCTGTAAACATGTCTTTGTTTTTAGTTGGTAATTTTGATGTGGAGCGAGTACAGAATTACTTTGAAAGCGAAGAACTGAAATATTCAGATGTTCAGGAAGTAGCAAGAGAAAAGTTACTTTTACAAGATGTAAAGCAAACGGACACTATGAGAATGGAAGTATCTTCTCCCAAACTAGCGATTGGGATTAGAGGTAGTCGAGAGGTTGCTGAGGCGGATTGCTATCGATATCATATTTTATTAAAATTATTGTTTGCAATGATGTTTGGTTGGACTTCGAATCGTTTTCAAAAGTTATATGAATCAGGTAAAATTGACGCATCCTTATCTCTTGAAGTTGAAGTAACAAGTCGCTTTCATTTTGTTATGTTGACAATGGATACAAAAGAGCCAGTTGCTTTATCTCATCAGTTTAGGAAGGCTATTCGTAATTTTACAAAGGATTCAGATATTACAGAGGATCATTTAGATATTATCAAAAGAGAGATGTTTGGGGAATTTTTCAGTAGCATGAACTCTCTTGAATTTATTGCAACGCAATATGATGCTTTTGAACATGGTGAGACAATTTTTGATTTACCAAAGATTTTACAGGAAATTACTTTAGAGGATGTACTTGAAGCAGGGCATCACTTAATAGATGAAGGGGATATAGTTGATTTTACAATATTCCCATCGTAGTAACCTATCATAATAGACACTAGAAAGAAGGGATGACAAGTATGAGGAAAAAAACAATTGGTGAGGTTTTACGTTTAGCTAGAACTAACCAAGGGTTGACTTTAGAAGAATTACATAAAAAAACAGAAATTCAGTTGGAGATGTTGGAGGCAATGGAAGCTGATGATTTTGATCAACTTCCTAGTCCATTTTATACTCGTTCTTTTTTGCGAAAGTATGCTTGGGCAGTTGAGCTAGATGAGAGAATTATCTTGGATGCTTACGATTCTGGGAGCATGATTACTTATGAGGAAGTAGATGTTGATGAAGAGGAGTTGACAGGTAGGAGACGTTCAAGTAAGAAAAATAAGACATCATTTTTACCTTTATTTTATTTTATACTCTTTGCACTATCGATTGTCATTTTTGTGACTTATTATGTTTGGAATTATATTCAGACTCAACCGGAGCGTTCATCTGCGTCTAGTTATAGTGTAGTCCAAGCAACAAGCTCGACTAGTTCTGCAACTCCATCTTCAACTAGTAGTGGTTCATCAAGTAGCTCTTCGAATATTGAACCAGTTATAAGTGTATCAGGTGAAGGAAATTATGTAGAAATCGCTTATAAAACAAGTAAGGAAACTGCAAAATTGCAATTATCGGTTTCAGATGCTAGAAGTTGGGTTAGTGTTTCAGAAAGTGAGCTTGAGGGTGGTGTGACCTTATCACCGGATAATAAAAGTGCGGAAACAACAGTTTCAACAAAAAATCCTGTGACCATTACTTTAGGTGTTGTCAAAGGTGTTGCTTTAACAGTAGATAATCAGACTGTTGATTTATCGAAATTAACAGCTCAAACTGGACAAATCACTGTAACCTTTACTAGAAATTAAGGAAAAACGAATGAAAAAAGAACAAATTCCCAATCTCTTAACAATAGGTCGAATTCTCTTTATACCTATTTTTATCTTTATTTTAACGATAGGAAATTCGCTAGAAAGTCATATAGTAGCAGCTATTATATTTGCTATTGCCAGTATTACCGACTATTTAGATGGATATTTAGCTCGTAAATGGAGTGTGGTTAGCAACTTTGGGAAGTTTGCGGATCCAATGGCGGATAAGTTACTAGTAATGTCGGCCTTTATTATGTTGATTGAGCTAGGGATGGCTCCAGCTTGGATTGTTGCAGTGATTATCTGTCGTGAGTTGGCTGTGACAGGTTTAAGGCTTTTATTGGTTGAAACTGGTGGAACGGTTTTAGCAGCAGCAATGCCTGGAAAAATTAAAACTTTCAGTCAGATGTTTGCCATTATTTTCTTGCTATTACACTGGACTTTGCTTGGTCAAGTTCTACTTTATGTAGCCTTATTTTTCACTATCTACTCTGGCTATGATTATTTCAAGGGTAGTGCCTATGTATTTAAAGGGACATTTGGTTCGAAATGAAATCAATAATTGATGTAAAAAATCTATCTTTTCGCTATAAAGAAAATCAGAAATACTATGATGTGAAGGATATTACGTTTCACGTGAAACGTGGAGAATGGCTTTCGATTGTAGGGCATAATGGTAGTGGTAAATCAACGACAGTACGGTTAATTGATGGCTTACTGGAAGCAGAATCTGGAGAGATTGTAATTGATGGCCAACGGTTGACTGAGGAAAATGTTTGGAATATACGTCGTCAAATCGGTATGGTTTTTCAAAATCCAGACAATCAATTTGTTGGAGCGACTGTTGAAGATGATGTAGCCTTTGGTTTGGAAAATCAGGGACTTTCTCGTCAAGAAATGAAAAAAAGAGTGGAAGAAGCTCTGGATTTGGTTGGCATGTTGGACTTTAAAAAGAGAGAGCCAGCTCGTCTGTCAGGTGGCCAAAAGCAACGTGTGGCCATTGCAGGTGTTGTAGCCCTAAGACCAGCTATTTTAATCCTAGATGAAGCAACGAGTATGTTGGATCCTGAGGGACGTAGAGAACTGATTGAGACAGTAAAAGGAATTCGAAAAGACTATGATATGACGGTCATTTCCATTACACATGATTTGGAAGAAGTTGCCATGAGTGATCGTGTATTGGTCATGAAAAAAGGGGAAATTGAATCAACTAGTAGTCCAAGGGAACTTTTTTCTCGAAATGATTTAGATCAAATTGGATTAGATGATCCTTTTGCCAATCAATTAAAACATTCTTTGAGCCAGAATGGCTATGATTTACCTGAAAATTATTTGACAGAAAGTGAGCTAGAGGATAAGCTATGGGAATTGCTCTAGAAAATGTGAGTTTTACGTATCAAGAAGGGACTCCCTTAGCTTCAACAGCTTTGTCGGATGTTTCCTTGACGATTGAAGATGGTTCTTATACGGCTTTAATTGGGCACACAGGTAGCGGCAAATCAACTATTTTACAACTTTTAAATGGTTTATTGGTGCCAAGCCAAGGGAGTGTGC
>NZ_KV794132.1:37820-49775 GCF_001808665.1 Streptococcus sp. HMSC070B10
GGTTTTTGATACCTTAATCACATCGACTTCTAAAAATAAAGACATTCGTCAAATTAGAAAACAGGTTGGCTTGGTATTTCAGTTTGCTGAAAATCAGATCTTTGAAGAAACGGTTTTGAAGGATGTTGCTTTTGGACCGCAAAATTTTGGAGTTTCTGAAGAAGATGCGGAGCAGATTGCGCGTGAGAAACTGGCTTTGGTTGGAATTGATGAATCACTTTTTAATCGTAGTCCGTTTGAGCTATCAGGTGGACAAATGAGACGTGTGGCCATTGCAGGCATACTTGCCATGGAACCAGCCATATTAGTCTTAGATGAGCCCACAGCAGGCCTAGATCCCCTGGGAAGAAAAGAGCTGATGAATTTGTTCAAAAAACTCCATCAGTCAGGGATGACAATTGTCTTAGTAACACATTTGATGGATGATGTTGCTGAATATGCGAACCAGGTATATGTGATGGAAAAGGGACGTTTAGTTAAGTTTGGTAAACCTAGTGATGTCTTTCAAGATGTTATTTTTATGGAAGAAGTTCAGTTGGGAGTACCTAAAATTACAGCTTTTTGTAAACGATTGGCTGATAGAGGCGTGTCATTTAAACGATTACCGATTAAGATAGAGGAGTTCAAGGAGTCGCTAAATGGATAGTATGATTTTGGGGCGTTATATCCCAGGGGATTCGATTGTTCACCGATTGGATCCACGTAGCAAATTGCTTGCTATGATGCTACTGATTTTAATCGTTTTTTGGGCTAATAATCCCTTGACGAATCTAATTCTTTTTATAGCGACAGGGATATTTATTGCCTTGTCAGGAGTATCTCTTTCATTTTTTATTCAGGGCTTGAAGTCTATGTTTTTCTTGATTGCCTTCACAACTATTTTTCAACTGTTTTTCATTTCTAATGGGAATGTTTTATTTGAGTTTTCATTTGTGAGAATCACAGATTATGCTTTGCAACAAGCTGGAATTATTTTTTGTCGCTTTGTATTGATTATTTTCTTTTCAACTTTGTTAACTTTAACGACCATGCCTTTAAGTTTGGCATCAGCTGTTGAAGCTTTATTAGCACCTTTAAAGCGTGTGAAAGTTCCAGTTCATGAAATTGGCTTAATGCTATCTATGAGTTTGCGTTTTGTTCCGACCTTAATGGATGATACGACGCGGATTATGAATGCACAGAAAGCGCGTGGAGTGGATTTTGGTGAAGGAAGCATTGTTCAAAAGGTGAAGGCTATGATTCCCATTTTGATTCCTCTTTTTGCGACAAGTTTAAAACGTGCAGATTCCTTGGCTATTGCTATGGAAGCGCGTGGTTATCAGGGGGGGAAAGGCAGAAGTCAATATCGACAACTGAAATGGACACGAAAGGATACGCTGACCATTCTTGTTATTATCGTACTTGGTTGTTGCTTATTTTTCTTAAAATCTTAGTAGCTTTCAGGAATTCATAAAAAATTACTGTAACAGTTTTTGATATAAAGGTAGGGATATGAACCGTTTTAAAAAATCAAAATATGTCATTATTGTTTTTGTCATTGTTCTGCTTGTGTCAGCTCTCTTAGCGACGACTTATTCAAGTACAATTGTGACAAAATTAGGAGATGGAATCTCATTGGTTGATAGAGTTGTACAAAAACCTTTTCAGTGGTTTGATTCTGTCAAATCAGATTTGGCTCATTTGACACGAACATATAATGAAAATGAAAGTTTGAAGAAACAAATTTACCAATTAGAAGTTAAATCAAATGAGGCGGAAAGTTTAAAGACAGAAAATGAGCGACTGCGCCAATTGCTTGATATGAAGTCCAAATTGCAAGCTACAAAGACTTTAGCAGCAGATGTTATTATGCGTTCTCCAGTATCTTGGAAGCAGGAATTGACCCTGGATGCAGGCAAATCAAAAGGGGTTTCTGAGAATATGTTAGCCATTGCAAATGGTGGTTTGATTGGGAGTGTTTCAAAAGTGGAGGACAACTCTACTATGGTCAACCTTCTGACAAATACGGAAAATGCTGATAAGATTTCTGTTAAAATTCAACATGGTTCTACTACAATTTATGGGATTATTGTTGGCTATGACAAGGAAAATGAAGTTCTCAAAATTAGTCAATTAAATAGTAGTGGCGATATTAGTGCAGGAGATAAGGTGACCACTGGTGGATTAGGAAACTTTAATGTTGCTGATATTCCTGTTGGTGAAGTGGTTGCTACAACGCATAGCACGGACTATTTGACACGAGAAGTAACTGTTAAATTGAGTGCAGATACTCATAATGTGAGTGTGATAGAATTAGTGGGGAATTCATAATGAGACAGCTGAAGCGGGTTGGAGTGTTTTTATTGCTTCCTTTCTTTGTTCTAATTGATGCCCATATTAGCCAGCTTTTGGGCTCATTATTTCCCCACGTGCTGTTAGCTAGTCATTTTCTATTTTTGTTTCTCTTATTTGAGACGATTGAAGTATCAGAGTATCTCTATTTAGCCTATTGTTTTGTAGTGGGTTTGGTTTATGACATTTACTTTTTCCACTTGATAGGGATTGCGACTCTGTTATTTGTCTTGTTGGGGGCATTTCTCCATAAATTTAATAGTGTTATTTTATTGAATCGTTGGACGAGAATGCTGGCAATTATTGTCATGACTTTTCTATTTGAGATGGGAGCTTATATACTTGCAATAGTGGTAGGTTTAACTGTGGATAGTATGTCTTTGTTCATAGTCTATAGTTTAGTACCATCAATGATTTTGAACCTTATATGGATGATTACTTTTCAGTTTATTTTTGAAAAATTTTACCTATAAAGAAAGAAATAAAAATGTAACAAAGGCGTAATATTCATTAGGCCTTTTTTTGGTATACTAGTAATGTCTTTAAAAGAAGGAGTATCTACGAAATATGAAGAAAAAAATCTTAGCGTCGCTTTTACTAAGTACAGTAATGGTTTCTCAAGCAGCTGTTTTAACAACTGCGCATGCAGAAACTACTGATGACAAAATTGCTGCTCAAGATAATAAAATTAGCAACTTAACAGCACAACAACAAGAAGCTCAAAAACAAGTTGATCAAGTTCAGGAGCAAGTATCTGCTATTCAAACAGAGCAATCAAACTTGCAATCTGAAAATGATAGACTACAAGAAGAATCTAAAAAGCTTGAGGGTGAAATTACAGAACTTTCTAAGAATATTGTATCTCGCAATGATTCATTACAAAAACAAGCTCGTAGTGCTCAAACAAATGGAGCTGCAACAAATTACATTAATACAATTGTAAACTCAAAATCAATTACAGAAGCTATTTCACGTGTTGCTGCAATGAGTGAAATCGTATCTGCAAACAACAAAATGTTGGAACAACAAAAAGCAGATAAAAAAGCTATTTCTGAAAAACAAGTAGCAAATAATGATGCAATTAATACAGTTATTGCAAATCAGCAAAAACTAGCTGATGATGCTCAATCATTAACTACAAAACAAGCTGAGTTGAAAGCTGCAGAATTGAATCTTGCTGCTGAAAAGGCTACTGCAGAGGATGAAAAAGCAAGTTTACTTGAGAAAAAAGCTGCAGCAGAAGCAGAAGCTAAAGCAGCTGCAGAAGCAGAAGCAGCTTATAAAGCTAAACAAGCAAGTCAACAACAAAAAGTCGTTGCTTCTGGGAATACAACTTTTACAGCAGAAGTTCAAGCAGTATCAACTACTTCTTCGTCATCTAGTTCGTCTGAATCATCTTCAAGTAGTGCTTCAGCGGAATCAACAAGCTATACTCCTGCACCAGTGAAACAACATCCGACATACAGTACAAATGCATCAAGCTATCCTGTAGGTCAATGTACATGGGGAGTAAAAACTTTAGCACCATGGGCTGGTGATTACTGGGGTAATGGCGGTCAATGGGCTGCAAGTGCAGCAGCTGCAGGTTTCCGTACAGGTTCTACACCACAAGTTGGCGCGATTGCATGTTGGGATGATGGAGGATACGGTCACGTAGCAGTTGTTACAGCAGTTGAATCATCAACTCGTATTCAAGTTTCTGAGTGTAACTATGATGGAAGTGGAACTCAACCAATCGGAAATTATCGTGGATGGTTTAATCCGACAGCATCAAGAGGTACTGTAAGATACATTTATCCAAACTAATATACTGATTATTACTATACAAAGGGTGAGATCTTATTAATCTCACCCTTTGTATAGTGCTGGAAAAATTAATTTCATTATATAATTACTTGAACTTATTTTCTATTTTTATAATTATTTAATTAAAGTAAAATGAAATGTAGAGATTTAGTACGAGTGTAGCATGTTAATAAAAAATGGTTTCTAAGGGAGTCGGTGTTGAAGTTATGTTTAGGTATAAAATAAATGTTGATGCTAAAGAGTGGGATTTATTTTTAGAAAATCATCCTCAAGGAAATTTATTGCAGAGTAGTGATTGGTCCAAGATAAAGGATACTTGGGGGAACGAGAGAGTTGGCTTTTATAAAGATAATCAATTAGTTGGAGTAGCAAATATCTTAATTCAGCCGCTACCATTAGGACTTTCTATGTTTTATATTCCACGAGGTCCAGTAATTGACTATGAAGATAAAGAACTTCTGAAATTTGTTCTTTTAACGTTGAAAAAACTTGCTAAAAAAAGCCATGCAATAATGGTTAAATTTGACCCAAGTTTATTTATCAGTAGAGGTCTTATTGACCAAGAAACTGTCCAAAATTCTATGGCTTTAGCAATTGTCGAAGAACTGAAAAAAAATAAAGTTTATTGGACAGGCTTAACAAAGGATATGGCAGAAAATATACAACCACGTTTTCAAGCTAATATTCATAAAGAAAATTTCTCACTGGATCAACTTTCTAAGTCTACTAGACAGGCCATCCGAACTGCAAGAAATAAAGGATTAGAAGTAAAATTTGGTGGACTTGATTTATTAGATGAATTTTCATTTTTAATGAAGAAAACAGAGTCTCGCAAGAATATCAGTTTACGAGGCAAAGATTATTATCAGAAGTTACTGGATACTTATCCTGATCACTCCTTTATCACACTGAGCTATTTAGATCTACCTAATAGACTGAAAGAAGTTGAGCAACAATTCGAAAAGAATCTAAAAACAGCGCAGAAGTTTACAGATAAAACGAAAGAAGGTAAAATAAAAGAGAATCAGCAAGAGAGAAAACGATTAAAGGAAGAAATTTCTTTTCTTAAGAACCATATTGACAGAGGGGATAGTATTGTCCCATTGTCTGGTACTTTAACTATCGAATTTGGGAAAACTTCTGAGAACTTATATGCTGGAATGAATGAAGAATTTAAACACTATCAACCTGCTATTCCTACATGGTTTGAGACAGCTCAACATTCTTTTGAACGAGGGGCTGAGACTCATAATATGGGTGGAATTGAAAACAATTTAGAGGGTGGGTTAATTAACTTTAAATCCAAGTTTAATCCTACTATCGAGGAATTTGCTGGTGAGTTTAATTATCCAACTAGTTCATTATATTTTTTGTTTAATCTAGCTTATAAAATTCGTAAGAAACTTCGAAGTAGATAAAATAAACTAATGATTTTGCCACTATATTAAATTTTAAAAAATTTAGCTATTAGAGCATCCCAGCAGTATATGTTGGGATGCTTTAAATTTAGAGTTTTTATTAGTAATTTAATGCTAAATTCCCAAACTAATTTCCACTTTGGCCATCCAAGTGGAAGTTACTTTGAGAAGTTAGCAGAAACTATCTACTTTAAAAATCTACTAAAATCACTTGAAAATATTGGAAAAGTATGGTAAAATGAAACTTGTCGTGTGAACGATAATACTCATTCTTGATGAATTGTGAAACAGTTGCCCTTGGGTCGTTTTGCGAGTTGAAGTTAAGAAGAGGAAAAAAACAAAAAGGAGAAATACTCATGGCAGTAATTTCAATGAAACAACTTCTTGAGGCTGGTGTACACTTTGGTCACCAAACTCGTCGCTGGAACCCTAAGATGGCTAAGTACATCTTCACTGAGCGTAACGGAATCCACGTTATCGACTTGCAACAAACTGTAAAATACGCAGACCAAGCATACGATTTCATGCGTGATGCAGCAGCTAACGATGCAGTTGTATTGTTTGTTGGTACTAAGAAACAAGCGGCTGATGCAGTTGCTGAAGAAGCAGTACGTTCAGGTCAATACTTCATCAACCACCGTTGGTTGGGTGGAACTCTTACAAACTGGGGAACAATCCAAAAACGTATCGCTCGTTTGAAAGAAATCAAACGTATGGAAGAAGATGGAACTTTCGAAGTTCTTCCTAAGAAAGAAGTTGCACTTCTTAACAAACAACGTGCACGTCTTGAAAAATTCTTGGGTGGTATCGAAGATATGCCTCGTATCCCAGATGTGATGTACGTAGTTGACCCACATAAAGAGCAAATCGCTGTTAAAGAAGCTAAAAAATTGGGAATTCCAGTTGTAGCGATGGTTGACACAAATACTGATCCAGATGATATCGATGTAATCATCCCAGCTAACGATGATGCTATCCGCGCTGTTAAATTGATTACAGCTAAATTGGCTGACGCTATCATCGAAGGACGTCAAGGTGAAGATGCAGTAGCAGTTGAAGCAGAGTTTGTAGCTTCAGAAGCTCAAGCAGATTCAATCGAAGAAATCGTTGAAGTTGTAGAAGGCGACAACGCTTAATTTATATAAATAGTATTACCTAGGAGGGCGGGGCTTAGCCCGGCTCTCCTATTTTTAAAAAATATAGGAGAATCAAAATGGCAGAAATTACAGCTAAACTTGTAAAAGAGTTGCGTGAAAAATCTGGTGCCGGTGTTATGGACGCTAAAAAAGCGCTTGTAGAAACAGACGGTGACATCGAAAAAGCGATTGAATTGCTTCGTGAAAAAGGTATGGCTAAGGCAGCTAAGAAAGCTGACCGTGTTGCTGCAGAAGGTTTGACTGGTGTTTATGTTAACGGTAATGTTGCAGCAGTTATTGAAGTAAACGCTGAAACTGATTTCGTTGCGAAAAACGCTCAATTCGTTGAATTGGTAAATACTACAGCTAAAGTTATTGCTGAAGGAAAGCCTGCTAATAATGAAGAAGCACTTGCTTTGACAATGCCTTCAGGTGAAACTCTTGAAGCTGCATACGTATCTGCAACAGCAACTATCGGAGAAAAAATCTCATTCCGTCGCTTTGCATTGATTGAAAAAACAGATGCACAACACTTTGGTGCTTACCAACATAATGGTGGACGTATCGGTGTTATTTCAGTTGTTGAAGGTGGAGACGAAGCACTTGCTAAACAATTGTCAATGCACATCGCAGCGATGAAACCAACAGTTCTTTCTTATAAAGAATTGGATGAGCAATTCGTTAAAGATGAGTTGGCACAATTGAACCACGTTATCGACCAAGACAACGAAAGTCGTGCAATGGTTAACAAACCAGCTCTTCCACACTTGAAGTATGGATCAAAAGCTCAATTGACTGATGAAGTGATTGCTCAAGCTGAAGCTGATATCAAAGCTGAGTTGGCTGAAGAAGGCAAACCAGAAAAAATCTGGGACAAAATCATCCCAGGTAAGATGGACCGCTTCATGCTTGACAACACTAAAGTTGACCAAGCTTACACACTTCTTGCACAAGTATACATCATGGATGACAGCAAGACAGTTGAAGCATATCTTGAATCAGTTAACGCTTCAGTAGTTGAGTTCGCTCGCTTTGAAGTTGGTGAAGGTATCGAAAAAGCTGCAAACGACTTCGAAGCTGAAGTTGCAGCTACAATGGCAGCAGCCTTGAATAACTAATAATAAAAAGGAAGGAAGCTAAATTGCTTCCTTTTTTCTATGCAGTCAATCTTTATAGGGAGATGTTCCTACTTTTAAGGTATAAATAAAAAGCCCTATAATAAGGGCCAAGTGTATTTAGGAGACTACACTTCAAATTCATAGAGTGCTGTAGAGAGATAACGTTCACCGTTATCTGGTGCTAGAGCAAGGACTTTCTTACCTGTACCTAATTTCTTGGCAACTTCAATTGCTCCGTAGATAGCTGCAGCTGAAGAAATCCCTACAAGGAAACCTTCTTTTCCACCAATTTCACGGCCGAGTGCTAGAGCATCGTCTGACGTTACACGAACGATACCATCATAAGCCTTTGTATCCAGTGTATCAGGAATAAATCCAGCTGATATACCTTGAATTTTGTGATGACCAGGTTTTTCACCAGATAGAATAGCAGATTCATCAGCTTCCACTGCATAAACTTGAATGTTTGAATTTGCTGACTTGAGTGCATGAGAAACACCAGAAATCGTTCCACCAGTACCTACTCCAGCAACAAAGGCATCTAGTCCATCTTTACCGAAAGTAGCTAGTATTTCAGCTCCTGTTGTTCTTTCGTGTACTTCTGGATTAGCTGGATTGTCAAATTGAAGAGGAAGGAAACCATCACGTTCAGCAGCGATTTCTTGAGCTTTAGCAATAGCGCCTTTCATTCCCTCACTACCAGGAGTTAGGACGAGTTCAGCACCATAAGCTTGGATAATCTTACGTCGTTCTACACTCATAGTTTCAGGCATAACGATGACGACTTTATACCCTTTAGCAGCACCTACCCATGAAAGTCCAATACCAGTGTTTCCACTTGTTGCTTCAACAATTGTAGAACCTGGTTTCAGAATACCGTCTTGTTCAGCTTTTTCAATCATGCTAAGAGCAATACGATCTTTTACAGAAGAACCAGGGTTGAATGCTTCAAGCTTTACATAGACGTCAGCAGCCCCTTCTGGCACGATGTTGTTGAGTTTAACAATCGGAGTTTGACCGATTAATTCAGTAATGTTGTTATAAATAGACATATGAATACCTCTTTGTATAAGATATTTCTAGTATAACGCTATCTATACCATTTGTAAAATATAGAAATCCTATCGAAGTGATAGGATTTTTTTATATCAAAGGTCTAAGCCGTTAATTTTCAAGCGATTGTGATAAGCTAATTCTAATAAATAGGTGTAAAGTGGAATGATATCCGTTTTCTTAGGGAATTCAAATTTATGAGCATTAAAATGCTCATTATGTGCTTTTAGAAAGACATTTTCTAAATAAGTAATAGTAATTTCACTATCATCTATACCTGCTCCAGCAGTTTCCATTTCAACGTTAACAATGTTCATCAAAAAGATTGATTTAATAGACATCTTACGACCGGTAGCACCTTGTTTATCTGTAAAGATAATACGTATATTTGTAAATATAATTGAGTCACGAATCAGTTTATATCCACTTTGAATTTCTTCATTTTCTAGTAGATATTGTCCATATTCTTTGATAAGAGTTTCTTTGTTTTGCTCGCTAAAGTTACCAGCGAGTCCTTGAATGAATTTACCAAATGCCATATTTTTCTCCTTTGTTTACACTAAGTTTACAGGAACTTCAACTTCTCGTAAACCTTGATCAGTTAAAGTTACTTTTCCATTAAAAAACTCTACAAGTGCAGCTTTAATATTTTCTTTTTCTTCTTTATCAACATAAATCATTGTATCGACTTGATCTGTAAAGTTTGTCTCAAGTTCCATGAGATCATGTTCCTTAAGGAAGTTACTGTACTCTTGGTACTGAGCGTAAGACATTTGAATAGCAATGCCAGCTTGTTCCTTTATTTCAATGATGCCAATTTCTTTGACAGCTAAGGCAACACTGCCGGCGTAAGCACGAATCAATCCTCCAGCGCCTAGCTTAATGCCTCCAAAGTAGCGTGTCACTACTACACAGACATTAGTAAGATTGTGATTTTCTAGTACCCCAAGCATGGGAACGCCAGCAGTCCCACTGGGCTCACCATCATCACTTGTACGTTTGATTTCACTACGTTCCCCAATAATGAAGGCAGAGCAGTTATGAGTAGCTTTGTAGTGCTCTTTCTTGATGGCAGTAATGAAGTCACGAGCCTCTTCTTCGCTATAAACACGCTTGGCATGACAGATAAAGCGGGATTTTTTGATTTCTTCTTGGACTTGTCCGTCCTCTTTAATTGTTCTAAATTCCATGATTTAATTGTACTAAAAAATCATCTAAAGCGCTAGGTTTTTACGAATAAAGAAGTATGAAAGTAAATCCAAATTATCTCGGTCGGTTGTTTACGGAGAATGAATTAACAGAAGAGGAACGTCAGTTGGCGGAGAAACTTCCAGCAATGAGAAAGGAGAAAGGGAAACTTTTCTGTCAACGTTGTGATAGTGCTATTTTATATGAATGGTATTTGCCAATCGGTGCTTACTATTGTCGGGAGTGCTTAATTATGAAGAGAGTTAGGAGTGATCAAACTTTATACTATTTCCCACAGGAGGATTTTCCGAAGCAAGATGTTCTTAAATGGCGTGGTCAATTAACTCCTTTTCAAGAGAAGGTGTCAAAGGGATTGATTCAAGCGGTAGATAAGCAGGAACCAACCTTGGTTCACGCTGTAACAGGAGCTGGAAAGACAGAGATGATTTACCAAGTTGTGGCCAAAGTGATTGATGAAGGTGGTGCAGTTTGTTTGGCCAGCCCTAGAATCGATGTGTGTTTGGAGCTGTATAAGCGACTGCAAGATGATTTTGCCTGCGAGATAGCTTTACTACACGGAGAATCAGAACCATATTTTCGAACACCACTAGTTGTTGCAACGACTCATCAGCTGTTAAAATTTTATCATGCTTTTGATTTGCTAATAGTGGATGAAGTAGATGCCTTTCCTTATGTTGACAACCCTACGCTTTACCATGCTGTCAAGAATAGTGTAAAGAAGAATGGCTTGAGAATCTTTTTAACAGCAACTTCTACCGATGAGTTAGATAGGAAGGTTCGCATAGGAGAACTAAAACGATTGAGCTTGCCAAGACGATTTCATGGAAATCCGTTGATTATTCCTAAACCCGTCTGGTTATCCGATTTTAATCGCTATTTAGAGAAGAAGTGTTTGTCACCAAAGTTAAAGTCTTATATTGAGAAGCAGAGAAAGACAGGTTATCCGTTACTCATTTTTGCCTCAGAAATTAAGAAAGGGGAACAGTTAAAAGAAATTATACAGGAGCAATTTCCCAATGAGAAAATTGGCTTTGTATCTTCTATCACAGAAAATCGATTAGAGCAAGTACAAGCTTTTCGAGATGGAGAGCTGACAATACTTATCAGTACTACAATTTTGGAGCGTGGAGTTACCTTCCCTTGTGTGGATGTTTTTGTAGTAGAGGCCAACCATCATCTGTTTACCAAATCTAGTTTGATTCAGATTGGTGGACGAGTTGGACGAAGCATGGATAGACCGACAGGAGATTTGCTTTTCTTCCATGACGGGTTAAATACTTCAATCAAAAAGGCAATTAGGGAAATTCAACAGATGAATAAGGAGGCGGGTCTATGAAGTGTTTATTATGTGGGCAGACTATGAAGGCTGTTTTAACTTTCAGTAGTCTTTTACTTCTGAAGAATGATGCCTCCTGTCTTTGTTTAGATTGTGATTCTACTTTTGATAGGATTGGAGAAGAGAACTGTCCAAACTGTATGAAAACAGGATTGTCAACAAAGTGTCAAGATTGTCAATTTTGGTGTAAAGAAGGAGTTGAAGTCAGTCATAGAGCGATTTTTATTTACAATCAAGCTATGAAGGTTTTTTTCAGTCGGTATAAGTTTGATGGAGACTTCATTTTAAGAAAAGTCTTTGCTTCAGTTTTAAGTGAGGAGTTAAAAAAGTACAAAGAGTATCAATTTGTTGTAATTCCCCTAAGTCCTGAAAGATTGCTCGAGAGGGGATTTAACCAGGTTGAAGGTTTAGTTGAAGCAGCAGGGTTCTCTTTTCAAGACTTACTAGAGAAGAGAGAAGAGCGGGCCAGTTCTTCCAAAAATCGTTCAGAACGCTTGGCAACAGAACTTCCTTTCTTTGTCAAAAGTGGAGTCACTATTCCTAAAAAA
>NZ_KV794132.1:49875-63124 GCF_001808665.1 Streptococcus sp. HMSC070B10
AAAAAATCCTACTTATAGATGATATCTATACTACTGGAACAACTATAAATCGTGTGAAGAAACTGTTGGAAGAAGCTGGTGCTGAGGATGTAAAAACATTTTCCCTTGTAAGATGAGGAAAAAATTTGCAAAAATAAAATGAAAGCGTTATAATGAAATCAGAAAAACAAAAATGTTTAGAAAGAAGGTACTCATATGATTAAGTATAGTATCCGTGGTGAAAACCTAGAAGTAACAGAAGCAATTCGTGATTATGTAGTTTCTAAACTCGAAAAGATCGAAAAGTATTTTCAAGCTGAACAAGAGTTGGATGCTCGAGTTAACTTGAAGGTGTATCGTGAAAAAACTGCTAAAGTGGAGGTGACGATTCCACTTGGTTCAATTACTCTTCGTGCAGAAGATGTGTCTCAAGATATGTATGGTTCAATTGATCTTGTAACCGATAAAATTGAACGTCAGATTCGTAAAAATAAAACAAAAATCGAGCGTAAAAATAAAAATAAGGTAGCAACTAGTCAATTATTTACAGATGCTTTGGTGGAAGATCCAAATGTTGTCCAGTCTAGAGTTGTTCGTTCAAAACAAATTGATTTAAAACCAATGGATTTGGAAGAAGCTATTCTACAGATGGATTTGTTGGGACATGATTTCTTTATCTATGTGGATGTTGAAGATCAGACAACCAATGTGATTTATCGTCGTGAAGATGGCGAGATTGGCTTGTTAGAAGTTAAAGAATCTTAATTTCAATATGTGTAAAGGAAGGTTTACTAAATTGTAAACCTCCTTTTTCTTATAATTGATAGAATTACTGATTACACTTTTAAAAAGTCGCTTTTTGATGGTTATTATGGTATAATGGGTGCCAAGAGGTTTGGAATGAAAAAATTTTATGTAGGTCCTATTTTCCCCTTAATATTAGGAATAGTGGCGTTCGGAGTGCTATCTGTGCAACTTGTTTTTGTAACGAATACACTGGTAACGCTATTTCTTTTGCTACTTATTTTGGGTTCATATATTTTACTATTCATCCATCAGAGAGACTACTACTCAAAGAGTGAAGTAGAACAAATCCAGTATGTAAACCACCAAGCTGAAGATAGTTTGACAACTTTGTTAGAACAGATGCCTGTCGGAGTTATTAAACTAGACTTATCGTCAGGTGAAGTTGAATGGTTCAATCCTTACGCTGAATTGATTTTGACTAATGAAGTGGGGGAGATTGATGTTGCATTAATTCAAACAATTATAAAGGCGTCTGTGGGGAATCCAGGTTCTTATGCCACCTTGGGTGAGACTCGCTATTCGGTTCATATGGACAAGGTATCTGGTGTTCTTTACTTCTTTGATGTGTCTGGAGAATACGAAGCGACTGTTGAGTTAGTGACGAGTCGTCCGGTTATTGGAATTGTTTCCGTTGATAACTATGACGATTTAGAAGATGCGACATCGGAGTCTGACATTAGTCATATTAACAGTTTTGTAGCCAATTTTGTTTCAGAATTTGCTGGGAAGCATGCCATGTTCTCCCGTCGAGTAAGCATGGACCGTTTTTATCTATTTACGGACTACACAGTACTTGAAGGATTGATGAATGATAAATTTTCTGTTATTGATGCTTTTAGAGAAGAGTCCAAACAGAGACAGTTGCCATTGACCCTAAGTATGGGATTTTCTTATGGTGATGGAAATCATGATGAGATAGGGAAAGTTGCTCTGCTCAACTTGAACTTGGCTGAAGTGCGTGGTGGCGACCAAGTTGTTGTCAAGGAAAACGACGAAACGAAAAATCCAGTTTATTTTGGTGGTGGCTCTGCTGCCTCAATCAAACGTACACGGACCCGTACGCGTGCTATGATGACGGCTATTTCAGATAAGATTCGTAGTGTGGATCAGGTTTTTGTAGTTGGTCACAAAAATCTAGATATGGATGCTCTTGGCTCTGCTGTAGGTATGCAGTTGTTTGCCAGCAATGTGACTGAAAATAGTTATGCCCTTTATGATGAAAATCAAATGTCGCCGGATATTGAACGAGCTGTTTCATTCTTAGAAAAAGAAGGAGTTACAAAGTTGTTGTCTGTTAAGGACGCAATGGGGATGGTGACCAATCGTTCTTTGTTGATTCTTGTAGACCATTCAAAGACTGCCTTAACTTTATCAAAAGATTTTTATGATTTATTTACCCAAACCATCGTCATCGACCACCACAGACGGGATCAGGATTTTCCAGATAATGCGGTTATTACTTATATCGAAAGTGGTGCAAGTAGTGCCAGTGAGTTGGTAACGGAATTGATTCAGTTCCAGAATTCTAAGAAAAATCGTTTGAGTCGTATGCAAGCAAGTGTTTTAATGGCTGGTATGATGTTGGATACTAAAAATTTCACCTCACGAGTGACTAGTCGGACATTTGATGTTGCTAGCTATCTCAGAACGAGAGGAAGTGATAGTATTGCTATCCAAGAAATTGCTGCGACAGATTTTGAAGAATATCGTGAGGTCAATGAACTGATTTTACAGGGGCGTAAATTAGGTTCAGATGTACTAATAGCAGAGGCTAAGGACTCGAAATGTTATGATACAGTTGTTATTAGTAAGGCAGCAGATGCCATGTTAGCTATGTCAGGTATTGAAGCGAGTTTTGTTCTTGCGAAGAATACACAAGGATTTATCTCTATCTCAGCTCGAAGTCGTAGTAAGCTGAATGTACAACGGATTATGGAAGAGCTGGGAGGTGGAGGCCACTTTAATTTGGCAGCAGCTCAAATTAAGGATTCAACCTTGTCAGAAGCAGGTGAAAAACTGACAGAAATTGTATTAAATGAAATAAAGGAAAAGGAGAAAGAAGAATGAAAGTAATCTTTTTAGCAGATGTTAAAGGAAAAGGTAAAAAAGGCGAAATTAAGGAAGTACCAACAGGGTATGCACAAAACTTTCTTATCAAAAAGAATTTAGCAAAAGAAGCAACTGCTCAAGCTGTAGGTGAACTTCGTGGTAAACAAAAATCAGAAGAGAAAGCTCACGCTGAGATGATTGCAGAAGCAAAAGCAATTAAAGCTCAACTAGAAGCAGAGGAAACTATTGTAGAATTTGTTGAAAAAGTTGGTCCAGATGGTCGTACCTTTGGTTCCATTACCAATAAGAAAATTGCAGAAGAATTGCAAAAGCAATTTGGAATTAAGATTGATAAACGTCATATCCAAGTACAAGCTCCGATTCGAGCAGTTGGTTTGATTGATGTACCAGTGAAAATCTATCAAGATATTACAAGTGTAATCAATCTTCGTGTGAAAGAAGGGTAAATTTACACTTTCTTGACAAGATTGTAAAAGGAAGGGAAGTCTGATGGCAGAAGTAGAAGAGTTACGAGTACAACCTCAAGATATCTTAGCTGAGCAATCCGTTTTAGGGGCTATCTTTATTGACGAGAGTAAGCTTGTTTTTGTGCGAGAATATATTGAGTCTCGGGACTTTTTTAAGTATGCCCATCGTTTGATTTTCCAAGCTATGGTCGATTTATCCGATCGTGGCGATGCTATAGATGCAACAACGGTTCGCACCATTCTTGATAATCAAGGTGATTTACAGAATATTGGTGGCCTGTCTTACTTGGTTGAGATTGTCAATTCTGTGCCAACTTCTGCTAATGCGGAGTATTATGCTAAGATTGTTGCAGAGAAGGCCATGCTACGTCGATTAATCTCCAAGTTGACAGAGTCTGTCAATCAAGCTTACGAGGCTTCGCAACCAGCTGATGAAATCATTGCTCAGGCAGAAAAAGGCCTGATTGATGTCAGCGAAAATGCTAATCGAAGTGGATTTAAGAACATTCGAGATGTGTTGAATATCAACTTTGGAAATCTGGAAGCTCGCTCGCAACAAACGACCGATATTACAGGGATTGCGACAGGTTATCGTGATTTGGATCATATGACGACTGGTCTTCATGAGGAGGAGTTGATTATCTTAGCAGCTCGTCCGGCGGTTGGTAAGACAGCCTTTGCCTTGAATATTGCTCAGAATATTGGGACTAAGTTGGACAAAACAGTTGCTATTTTTTCACTGGAAATGGGTGCGGAAAGTCTAGTGGACCGTATGTTGGCGGCAGAAGGTTTGGTGGAATCGCATTCTATCCGTACGGGTCAATTGACTGATGAGGAGTGGCAAAAATATACCATTGCTCAAGGGAATCTAGCTAATGCAAGTATCTATATCGATGATACGCCAGGGATTCGGATTACAGAGATTCGTTCTCGTTCTCGTAAACTGGCTCAAGAAACTGGAAATCTTGGTTTGATTTTAATAGACTATTTGCAGCTTATCACGGGAACTGGTAGAGAAAATCGTCAACAAGAGGTTTCAGAAATTTCACGTCAGTTGAAAATTTTAGCTAAGGAACTGAAGGTTCCAGTAATCGCTCTAAGTCAGCTTTCTCGTGGTGTAGAACAACGTCAGGATAAGAGACCGGTCTTGTCTGATATTCGTGAATCTGGGTCTATTGAGCAGGACGCTGATATCGTAGCCTTTCTTTATCGCGACGATTACTATGAGCGTGGTGGAGAAGAAGAGGAAGGCATACCGAATAATAAGGTAGAAGTTATTATCGAGAAAAACCGTAGTGGAGCTCGTGGAACGGTGGAATTAATTTTCCAAAAAGAATACAATAAATTTTCAAGTATCTCAAAGAGGGAGGCATAAGATGTCAGATGCATTTACAGATGTAGCCAAGATGAAAAAAATCAAAGAAGAAATCAAGGCACATGAGGGGCAAGTCGTAGAAATGACTTTGGAGAATGGTCGTAAGCGCCAAAAAAATAGATTGGGTAAGCTAATTGAGGTTTATCCATCCCTATTTATCGTTGAATTTGGAAACGTTGAAGGAGATAAACAAGCTAATGTTTATGTTGAATCCTTTACTTACTCAGATATCCTTACAGAAAAGAATTTGATTCATTATCTTGACTAAAGTGAGAAATTTTCTCACTTTTTCTTTTTTTCTCCGAATAGTTTAAGTGAAGGTAATCTTCGATTTATATTATTTTCAAGGAGGAAGAATGAAAATTTCACCATTTAAAGTAGCAGAGACAAGGTTTTCTATTAGAAAGTCAGTTAAAAAGGTTGTTCCTTTTTTAGTAGTAGGGCTGATGTTGTCGGCTGGAGAAAGTGTTCATGCAAACAGTTCTTATGCTCGTGGAGATGATTATCCTGCTTATTATAAAAATGGGAGTCAGAGTATTGATAAGTGGAGGATGTATTCTCGTCAGTGTACTTCATTTGCTGCTTTTCGCTTGAGTGGAGTAAATGGTTTTGAGCTTCCAGGAGCTTATGGTAATGCTGGTGAATGGGGTTATCGTGCTCGTCGTGAAGGTTATCGTGTCGATAATACACCAGCTATCGGATCTATTGCTTGGTCTACTGCAGGAGGTTATGGCCATGTTGCTTGGGTTTCAAATGTGATGGGAGATAATATAGAAATTGAGGAATATAACTATGATTATAAAGGTAATTATAATAAACGAATTGTAAAAGCAAACAAGATGACCGGTTTTATTCATTTTAAAGATTTATCAAGCAATTCTAAAGAAGTCCCAAGCAGTTCAAAAGATTCGACAAGCAATCATGTTGTGACCAGTCAATCGTCATCTTTGATGAGAGGAACTCATTATTTTAAGGTGGAGACTCCTATTAAAGATCAACCATTATTGAATGCAACTCCACTTGCATATTATTCTCCAGGTGAGAGTGTTCATTATGATCAGGTGATAGAAAAGGATGGTTACAAGTGGTTGAGTTATATTTCTTATAGCGGGAGTCGACGTTATATTCAGTTGGAGGGAGTGACTTCGTCACAAAATCAATCTAATCATGGTTCAAATAATGGATTGACTGTGGGTTGGAAGAAAATAAATGGTAGTTGGTATTATTTCAAATCAGATGGTTCTAAGGCGACGGGATGGCTGAAAGATGGTTCTACCTGGTATTATTTGAAATCATCTGGTGAAATGCAGACAGGCTGGTTACAGGAGAAAGGATTTTGGTATTATCTAGATGACTCAGGGGCAATGAAAACGGGCTGGTATCAAGTCTCTGGTAAGTGGTATTATTCTTACTCTTCAGGTGAGCTAGCTGTTAATACAATAGTAGACGGTTATACTGTAAATCATAATGGTGAGTGGATTAAAGAAAAATAAACTAAAAAACTTGATTCATTATCATTTTTAACTATATTCAAAAGTAATTAGCACTATTTTAAATATTTACTTGAAGCGTTCTTATATATTTTTTTATTGTAGCTTGTTTGATCCGAACTATTTTCATGGGATAAAAAGAAAATGATCTTGACTAGCTTAGCTAGTGTTACGGTTTTAGGTGCGGTTTTTGCTGCGTCTCAACCGTCGGTTGTAAAAGCTGATGCACCTACAGCTACTAGCACATCCGGAGAAACTGGAGCCACACCTGTGGTTAAAACTCCAAAAACTGAAGTCGAAAAAGCTAAAGAAGCTTTAACCGAAGCTTTGAAACCAATCCCTGATAACGAGTTGCTTGACAAAAAAGCAAAAGAAGGATTATTAAAGGCTGTTGAGTCTGGTGAATTGAATGCTTCTGATATTCTTGCTGAGTTAGCAGATGATGCTGAAAAAGCACAAGATACTAATCAAACAATTAAAACAGAAACTCCTGTATCTAAGGACAAGCTTCCTGAAGAGGCGCAAGCGAGAATTGCAGAAGGTGAAGCAGCGGATGCGACTCGTCCTGAATCAGAAAAATTGCAAGACAAAGCTGATGATTTAACTGAAACAATTGAAAACTTGAGGGATGATGCTGAGAAATTAAAAGCCGATGCTGAAAAGAAAGCTGAAACACTAAAAAAACAGGAAGATACTTTAAAAGAAGCTCTTAAATCCGCTAAAGATAATGGATTTGGTGAAGATATCACAGCATCGTTATAAAAAGCTGTAACTACGATTGAAAAAGAACTCGATACTGCGAAATATGAATTTGATGAATCTGATGAAAAAGTTCAAGCTACTACAGCTGAAATTCAAGATTTAACTGAAAAACGTAGTAATCTTCTTGAAGAAGTAAAAAAGCGGAAGCAAAAGAAGCTGCAGAACCAGCTAAACCATAATATACAGGAGGCGTTAATAGTGTAGAAGCAGCAATTAACGAAGTTACACAATATACTCTTACAACAGCAGGTACTAACAAGGATAATACTTATCAAGCACCAGCAGCAAAAGCAGAAGATAAAAAAGAACTTCCAAATACTGGTGGTAAAGATAATGCTGCAGTTGCATCATTAGGATTCCTTGGATTGTTCCTTGGTGCCCTTCCATTTGTGAAACGTAAAAACTAATTCATTTCGTAGTTTGAAAGAGAGGGAGTAACTTCCTTCTCTTTTTACTATTATCTTAGTTTCTCTCAGGGAACTCTTCCCAATGGTATTTTTTGGTGCTTTCCTTTATAATGGGTGTATGGATAAGAAAAAATTATTATTGATTGATGGGTCTTCTGTTGCTTTTCGGGCGTTTTTTGCGCTCTATCAGCAGTTGGACCGTTTTAAGAATGCAGCTGGTTTGCATACCAATGCGATTTATGGCTTTCAGTTGATGTTGAGCCATTTGTTGGAGCGGGTTGAGCCGAGTCATATCTTGGTGGCTTTTGATGCGGGTAAGACGACCTTCCGTACAGAAATGTATGCGGACTATAAGGGTGGTCGGGCTAAGACTCCTGATGAGTTTCGTGAGCAATTTCCTTTCATTCGTGAGTTGCTGGATCATATGGGGATTCGCCACTATGAGTTGGCTCAGTATGAAGCGGATGATATCATTGGGACACTGGATAAACTAGCTGAGCAGGATGGTTTTGACATTACCATTGTCAGTGGGGACAAGGACTTGATTCAGCTGACGGATGAGCATACGGTGGTTGAGATTTCCAAGAAAGGTGTAGCTGAGTTTGAGGCCTTTACGCCAGACTATCTCATGGAAAAGATGGGCATTACACCGACGCAGTTTATCGATCTCAAGGCGCTTATGGGAGATAAGTCGGATAATATTCCTGGGGTGACCAAAATCGGTGAAAAGACGGGTATCAAGCTCTTGCTGGAACATGGCTCGCTTGAGGGGATTTATGAAAATATCGATGGGATGAAGGCTTCTAAGATGAAGGAAAATCTCATCAATGATAAGGAACAGGCCTTTTTGTCAAAAACACTGGCGACCATTGATACAAAGGCACCGATTGAGATTGGTTTGGAGGAGTTGGTCTATAGTGGTCCAGATGTTGAAAACCTTGGGAAATTCTACGATGAGATGGGCTTCAAACAGCTCAAGCAGACTTTAAATGCATCGTCAGCTGAAGTGGCTGAGAGTTTGGACTTTACTATTGTTGACCAAATCAGTCAAGACATGCTGAGTGAAGAGTCTATCTTCCATTTTGAGCTTTTTGGTGAGAATTACCATACGGATGATTTGGTTGGTTTTGCCTGGTCTTGTGGGGATAAGCTTTATGCTACAGACAAGCTTGAACTTTTGGAAGACTCGATTTTCAAGGATTTTCTAGAAAAAACACCTCTGAGAGTGTATGACTTTAAGAAGGCTAAAGTTCTCTTGAATCGCTTTGGTGTGGATTTGCAGGCGCCTGCTTTTGATAGCCGTTTGGCTAAATACCTCCTTTCAACTGTGGAGGACAATGAAATTTCAACCATTGCTAGACTGTATGGTCAGACTTTCTTGGTTGATGATGAGACTTTCTATGGCAAGGGTGTCAAGAAGGCTCTTCCTGAACGGGAAAAATTCTTGGAGCATTTGGCTCGCAAGGTAGCTGTATTGGTTGAAACAGAACCTGTTTTACTTGAAAAGCTCAGTGAAAATGGGCAGTTAGACCTTCTTTATGATATGGAGCAACCTTTAGCCTTTGTCCTTGCCAAGATGGAAATCGCTGGTATTAAGGTAAAAAAAGAGACCTTGCTTGAGATGCAGGCTGAAAATGAGCTTGTCATTGAAAAACTGACTCAGGAGATTTATGAACTGGCTGGTGAGGAGTTTAATATTAACTCGCCTAAGCAGTTGGGCGTGCTTCTCTTTGAAAAATTGGGACTTCCTCTAGAATACACTAAGAAAACCAAGACAGGTTACTCGACAGCGGTGGATGTCTTGGAGCGTCTGGCTCCTATTGCGCCGATTGTTAAGAAAATTCTAGACTACCGTCAGATTGCTAAGATTCAGTCTACTTATGTGATTGGCTTGCAGGACTGGATTTTGGTTGATGGCAAGATTCATACGCGCTATGTGCAGGATTTGACCCAGACTGGGCGTCTGTCTAGTGTGGATCCAAACTTGCAAAATATCCCTGTGCGCTTGGAGCAAGGCCGTCTCATTCGTAAGGCTTTTGTGCCAGAGTGGGAGGATAGTGTGCTACTCAGCTCCGACTATTCTCAGATTGAATTGCGCGTTTTGGCGCATATCTCTAAAGATGAGCACTTGATTAAGGCCTTCCAAGAGGGGGCTGATATCCATACCTCAACAGCCATGCGTGTCTTTGGCATTGAGCGTCCCGAGGATGTGACTGCAAACGACCGTCGCAATGCCAAGGCGGTTAACTTTGGAGTGGTTTATGGGATTTCAGACTTTGGATTGTCTAATAATCTGGGGATTAGTCGTAAGGAAGCTAAAGCTTACATTGATACCTACTTTGAACGCTTCCCAGGTATTAAAAACTACATGGATGAAGTGGTGCGTGAGGCGCGTGATAAGGGCTATGTAGAGACCCTCTTCAAGCGTCGTCGTGAGTTGCCAGATATCAATTCGCGAAACTTTAATATTCGTGGTTTTGCTGAGAGAACTGCCATTAACTCACCTATCCAGGGTTCGGCAGCAGATATTCTCAAGATTGCCATGATTCAGCTGGATAAAGCCTTGGTTGCAGGTGCCTATCAGACTAAGATGCTGTTACAAGTGCACGATGAGATCGTCCTAGAAGTTCCTAAATCTGAACTGGCAGAGATGAAAAAATTGGTGAAACAAACCATGGAAGAAGCCATTCAACTCAGTGTTCCCCTCATCGCAGATGAGAATGAAGGGGCAACCTGGTATGAGGCTAAATAAAAAGCTATGTAGAGTTTGAAGCACTTGTTTTCAAACTCTTTTTCATGTTTTTCTGTAAGCAGTTTCCTTGACATTTTTTTTGTTTTGCGCTATCATATGTCCATATAATATATGGGAGTCTGTGTACAGTCTGAGAGGAAGTGTTAAACTTCGACCGCACCTGATCTGGGTAATGCCAGCGTAGGGAACGATACTTAGTCTAATCTTGACCTTTTCCATATATGGTAAAGGTTTTTCTTTTTATAAAGAGGAAAACGAGAAGAGGAGGTTGTTATGAAAGCAAGCATTGCCTTGCAAGTTTTACCCCTATCACAGGGGATTGATCGGATAGCTGTTATTGATCAAGTCATTGCTTATCTGCAAGCTCAAGAAGTGACCATGGTGGTGACACCATTTGAAACGGTTTTGGAAGGGGAGTTTGATGAGCTCATGCGCATTCTCAAAGAAGCGCTAGCAGTGGCAGGGCAGGAGGCAGATAATGTCTTTGCCAATGTCAAAATAAATGTAGGAGAGATTTTAAGTATTGATGAGAAACTTGAAAAGTATACTGAGACGACACATTAGTCTATTGGGCTTTCTAGGAGTCTTGTCAATCTGGCAGCTAGCAGGTTTGCTTAAACTTCTCCCCAAGTTTATCCTGCCGACACCTCTTGAAATTCTCCAGGCCTTTGTTCGTGATAGAGAATTTCTCTGGCACCATAGCTGGGCGACCTTGAGAGTGGCTTTGCTAGGTCTAATTTTGGGAGTCTTGATTGCCTGTCTCATGGCTGTGCTCATGGATAGTTTGACTTGGCTCAATGACTTGATTTACCCTATGATGGTGGTCGTTCAGACCATTCCGACCATTGCCATAGCTCCTATTCTGGTTTTGTGGCTCGGTTATGGGATTTTGCCCAAGATTGTCTTGATTATCTTGACGACAACTTTTCCTATTATCGTCAGTATTTTGGACGGCTTTAGGCATTGTGACAAGGATATGCTGACCTTGTTTAGTCTGATGCGGGCCAAACCTTGGCAAATCCTGTGGCATTTTAAAATTCCAGTCAGCCTGCCTTACTTTTATGCAGGTCTGAGGGTCAGTGTCTCCTACGCCTTTATCACAACAGTGGTATCTGAGTGGTTGGGAGGCTTTGAGGGTCTTGGTGTTTATATGATTCAGTCCAAGAAACTGTTTCAGTATGACACCATGTTCGCTATTATTATTCTGGTATCGATTATCAGTCTTCTCGGTATGAAGTTGGTCGATATTAGTGAAAAATATGTTATTAAATGGAAACGTTCGTAGAATAAGAAGGTTTCAAAAAAGAAAAGAGGAAATTAAAATGAAAAAAACATGGAAAGTGTTTTTAACTGTTTTAACAGCTCTTGTAGCTGTCGTACTTGTGGCCTGTGGTCAAGGAACTGCTTCTAAGGATAATAAGGAAACAGAACTTAAAAAGATTGACTTTATCCTAGACTGGACACCAAATACCAACCACACAGGACTTTATGTGGCTAAGGAAAAAGGTTATTTCAAAGAAGCTGGAGTGGATGTTGACTTGAAATTACCACCGGAAGAAAGTTCTTCTGATTTGGTTATTAACGGTAAGGCACCATTTGCAGTCTATTTCCAAGACTACATGGCTAAAAAATTGGAAAAAGGAGCAGGAATTACTGCCGTTGCAGCTATTGTTGAGCACAATACATCAGGAATCATCTCTCGTAAATCTGACAATGTAGCTAGTCCCAAAGACTTGGTTGGTAAGAAATACGGAACTTGGAATGATCCAACTGAACTTGCTATGTTGAAAACCTTGGTAGAATCACAAGGCGGAGATTTTGAGAAGGTCGAAAAAGTACCAAACAACGACTCAAACTCAATCACACCGATTGCCAATGGCGTCTTTGATACTGCTTGGATCTACTACGGTTGGGATGGTATCCTTGCCAAATCTCAAGGTGTAGATGCTAACTTTATGTACTTGAAAGACTACGTTAAAGAATTTGACTATTACTCACCAGTCATCATTGCTAACAACGACTACCTCAAAGACAACAAAGAAGAAGCACGTAAAGTCATCCAAGCTATCAAAAAAGGCTATCAATATGCTATGGAGCATCCAGAGGAAGCAGCTGATATCCTCATCAAGAATGCACCTGAACTTCAAGAAAAACGTGACTTTGTCATCGAATCTCAAAAATACTTATCAAAAGAATACGCAAGTGACAAGGAAAAATGGGGTCAATTTGACGCAGCTCGCTGGAATGCCTTCTATAAATGGGACAAAGAAAATGGTATCCTTAAAGAAGACTTGACAGACAAAGGCTTCACTAACGAATTTGTGAAATAATGACAGAAATTAGACTAGAATACGTCAGTTATGCCTACGGACAAGATAGAATTTTAGAAGACATCAACCTGCAGGTGACTTCAGGTGAAGTGGTTTCTATCCTAGGCCCAAGCGGTGTTGGAAAGACCACTCTCTTTAATCTAATCGCTGGGATTTTAGAAGTCCAGTCAGGGAGAATTGTCCTTGACGGTGAGGAGAATCCCAAGGGGCGCGTGAGTTATATGTTGCAAAAGGATCTACTCTTGGAGCACAAGACGGTGCTTGGCAATATCATCCTGCCCCTCTTGATTCAAAAAGTGGACAAGGCGGAAGCCATTGCTCGCGCAGATGAAATTCTTGCGACCTTCCAGTTGACAGCTGTAAGGGATAAATATCCTCATGAACTGAGTGGTGGAATGCGCCAACGTGTGGCCTTACTTCGTACCTATCTTTTTGGGCACAAACTCTTTCTCTTGGATGAGGCTTTCAGTGCCTTGGATGAGATGACTAAGATGGAACTCCACGCTTGGTACCTTGAGATTCACAAGCAGTTGCAGCTAACGACCCTGATCATCACGCATAGTATTGAGGAGGCCCTCAATCTCAGTGACCGCATCTATATCTTGAAAAATCGCCCTGGGCAGATTGTTTCAGAAATTAAACTAGATTGGTCTGAAGAAGAGGACAAGGAAGTCCAAAAGATTGCCTACAAACGTCAGATCTTGGCAGAATTAGGCTTAGATAAGTAGAAAAATAGGGAGTTGGTGAAGATTATCCTTTACCAGCGCCCTTTTTCTTTTAAAAATGAGAAAATTTCGGTATAATAGTCAA
>NZ_KV794133.1:0-10103 GCF_001808665.1 Streptococcus sp. HMSC070B10
CAGCAGTTTGATGCAAATAATGCGTATGAAATGACAGTTGCTGAAGCGGATGAAATTAATAGACAGACACTTGCGGAATATGGAGACAACTGGCTAGAAGAAATCGAGCAAGTTGTCCCATCTCAAGAACCAACTCCAGATGTAATTCCAGGACTTTCTGAAAATCCAGATTATTTAATTTAAGGCGGTGAAGTCATGACCTACTTAACAAAAGATGAATTTAAGGACTTTGGTTTTGATGAGGTTGAGGAGGTTGAGGAGTTTGAAAAGCTACTAAAGAGGGCAGAGATTGCTATCAACCTCTTTCTTAACAATTTCTACAGCTTTGTAGATTTTGAAAAAGAGATTGAGCACAGAAAGCAAGCTGTCAAACTGGCTACGGCTTTCCAGGTGGCATATTTGGACGCTAGTGGGATCACTACGGCTGATGATAAGCAATCAGTCTCTACTGTGGTTCTAGGGCGTACTCATATCACCTACAAGAACTCCTCTAGCCAGCCTTTAGAAAGTGCTAGGTATAACTTATCGATTGACGCCTTGAATACTCTGACATCGGCAGGATTTGGCTTTAGGGGGGTAGGTTATGACAGACATTGATAAACGGTTATTGATTGATACTGTAACAATTCAGAAAACCACAGGAGAAAAAGACGGATGGGGTAAAGAAGTATTTGAGAGCCCAGTGACCCTTAGAACTGTTAGGTTTGACAGACAGTATCAAGTGAAAGGTACGAAGAACAACCGTAAAGAGTCCAAGCCTAGTACGTTATTTGTGTACCCTAAATATTGCCCAATCGTCTTAGACAAGACCTTTGAAAATGCCATTATCAACGACGGAGAACGTGAGTACAGAGTGACCTCTGTGGTTCCTGTCAGTTATCCACACAAACAAAAAGTATTTTGCTATGAAGTGGAGTGTATCTGATGGGAGTAGGCGTATCTGTTAAGGTTGATCTAAAAGGTATTGAGAAAAAGGTATCCCCAACAGCGTTAGCAAAGGGTAAGTTAGCAATATCTAATCAGATGTTGATTGACTTTACTCCCTTTGTGCCACGAAAAAGTGGTGAACTTAGTGGAAGTGGCCAAGCAACCAAAGACGGAGTTAAATATCCTGGACCTTATGCTAGAGCTCAATTTTACGGCTCAAGCTACAACAAAGTTAGGACATTTGTTTTTAGAAAGTACACCACACCAGGAACAGGTAAGCGGTGGGACTTGAAAGCCTCGGCTTTACATTCTGCTAATTGGGGGAAAGTCGGACTAAGAGCAATGGGAGTGAAAACATGAATAACAATGATTTTTCAGAAGTCCTCAGGGATTTCATCAACACACTAAACCTCCCTCTGGCTTGTAAGCTAGATTACTTATCAGAGAGGGAGGATTTAGTCCTTTATCCTTTGCCAGGTGGGAAGATTTTAACAGAGTACATGAACGGTAAGCAGGACATTAGCCTTGTATTTGAGGTGGCAATCAAAACGACTGATCACCAGAAGACAAGCTCTATCCTGTGGGCCATCAATCATGCTCTCGCCGATTTTAATCTGGAACTACCTAGCAAAAATAATTCATATCAATTCAGAGGCCTTGAAGTATCACAGCCATTCCTAAATGACCGTGATGAGCAAGGTTTTTATATTTACATGTTAGATGTAACGGCAAAACTTGAAACAAATGGAGGAAACTAAATGCCAAAAATGAAAAACGCCAAACGCAAACACTTTCTTGCGCCATGGTTACCAACAGCACCAGCTACTGAGCCAGGTAATGACGCCTGGAAATGGCTTGCGGACGGAGTAAAAACCGCCGAGGCTGAAAATGACGAGGATACAGATGACATTGCATACTACAACGGCGACGGCACCAAAAAAACTGTAGTGACGTCTGTTAAGAGTGGTTACAGTTTTGAGGGCGATTACATCAAAGAGGATGAAGCTCAGGCAATTGTTGCAGCTATGCGCTTTAAAACTGGAGATGACCGTAATGTCTGGTTTAAAGTGGTAGACGCTGATGGCAAAACTCAATATGTCGGAGTCGCTACTGTCTCAGGTATCCAAATTGGAGGCGGAGATGCGTCTGAGTATGAGACCTTTAAGTGCACTATCAGCTGGAATGTGGCGCCTAAACAGTCTGCTGTAGTCGGTTGATGATTTGATCTAGGGGAGTGAACAGGCTCCCCTTTTTATTTTTGATTTTAAAAAATTAGTAGGAGAGAAAACAAATGGTAGTAATTAAGAAACGTGACAATGTCATCCCTGTTGATTTTGGAGAGTTCAGGCTTGAATTTGTAGCCAATGACAAAAACATCCACAAAATGGAGTCAGTTGGTAAAAAGCTCAAAAAAGACGGCGAAAAACTAGCCAACACAGAAGACAGTAAGGCCTTTGAAACTTTACAAGACTTGGTAAAAGGGTCATGGACAGAGCTGTTTGACCAAGACGCTTATAACAAGGTCTATGATTTCTCTAACGGCTCGACTGTCGATACTATGGCTTACTTGCTTGAGGCTATCACAGGGGTTATCTCAGAATGGGAGAAACGCAACAATACAGATGCCCTCAAAAAATATCTAGGTGACTGACATGCTGGACCTATCAAGGAAATTGACAGATGAGTTAGTCCTTGGTGATGATGTGTATCCAATGAATATCGCTTTTAACAAGGTTTTGAAAGTGGTGGAGCTGATCAATGATGATGACATTGACGAGCTTTACAAGCCTTTCCTGGCTATTCAAATCTTGACCGATGTAGATTTTACTCAGGCTTTAACTCCTGAACAAGCTACAGCAATCTTTAAGATGATATTTGAGGAGCATATTAGAATTATTCCAGCTAAAGACACAGCACCAGTGCTAGATTTGGCAGGGAACCCAATCAAAAGCAAGATACGCTCTAGGAGCCAATCTGAGGGAGGAGATCGTCTCTTTAGCTTGAAGTACGACGCTGAGTATATTTACTCATCATTTCTCCAGGCTTACGGAATTGACCTAATAGACGCTCAGAACAGCCTACACTGGAAGAAGTTCAACGCTTTACTCAATGGCCTGCCTATTGATACTAAATTTGCTGAGGTGCTAAAAATACGCTCTTACAAGCCTCAAAAGGGAGATAGTAAGCAGTATAAGGAGAACATGAGGGAACTCAAAAAAGAGTATGCTCTACCTGATGAATTTGACTACTAATTTTAGAAAGGAGGTACATAATGGCAGATGGTTCAGTTACTATCAAGGTTGATATGGATGGCTCTAATGCTCAATCAGGAGTAAGCAAGCTTAAAGCTCTATTCGGTGGACTTGAAAACGCAGGCTCGAAAGTAGGGTCTGTTTTTAAGTCTGTCTTAGGAGCTAATCTGATTAGTTCTGCCCTTACTACAGGAATTGGGACTATTACAAGTGGTGTCCGTGAAATGGCCTCTGAGCTAAACAGTTCACAGAAAGCTTGGAAAACCTTTGAGGGGAACCTACAGGCCTTTGGGCGATCAGCTGAGGAAATCAAGGCAGCTAAGACCGAAATGCAGGACTTTGCAACCAAAACGATCTACTCAGCCTCTGATATGGCTAGTACTTACTCGCAACTTGACGCAGTTGGGACTAAAAATGTTGGTAGTCTAGTTAAGGCTTTTGGTGGACTTGCAGCCTCTGCTGAAAATCCAGCCCAAGCCATGAAATCATTGTCCACTCAGGCAACACAGATGGCAAGTAAGCCTAAAATTGCCTGGATGGATTTTAAGATTATGATGGAACAAGCTCCAGCTGGTATGGCTGCAGTCGCAAAAGAGATGGGAATGTCTACCGCTGAGCTTGTAAAAGCTGTTCAAGACGGAAAAGTCAAGACAGAGGACTTCTTTGACGCTATGAACCGCGCTGGGAACTCGGACGCTTTCCAAAAAATGGCTACAGAGTTCAAAACGGTTGACCAAGCTATAGACGGTGCCAAGGAAAGCCTCTCTAATAAGCTCATGCCAGCCTTTGAAAAGCTCAATAAGTTTGGTATCAAGGCAGTAAATGCTGTTTCAGACGCTTTGGACAAAATCAATTTTGACAGTATTGCTGAAAAGCTAGGTGCGTTTTTAGAAGGGATAGACATTGAGGGGGTTGTCACTAGAATCAGCTCATCAATCTCTAATGTTGTTTCCAAAATCAAAACGTTTTGGGAGGCATTCTCAAATACAGGAGCAGTTAGTGCTTTTGTCGAGGCTATTAAGAGCATTTCAGGTGCGATTGGTCATGTGTGGGATAGTTTGACAGCATCAGAAGTGTTGACAACCTTAGGAAGTGTACTAGGCAATATTGTCAAGTGGCTTTCTCAGGCTGCAACCGCAGTAGCTAACTTTGTTTCAGGCTTAGATCCAGGGACAATCCAAAGTGTAGCAACGGCGATTATTAGCATTGGCACAGCTTTGATAGGTATCAAGGCGGGAGTCAAGATTGCTCAGGCTCTAAAAACAGCCTTTGATTTTGGTAAGAATCTAGTTAGTTTAGTAAGTAACATTCTAGGATTGACAACAGCCCAACTTGCTAACGCTGGAGCAAGTGCCGCAATGAGCGCAGGGAATACAGCAGTTGGGACAACGGCATCCGCAAGTGCTGGCTCTGTTTTGAGATTGGCCGCTGCAGTTCTTATGATTGGCGCAGGGGTCTTGATGGCTGCCGCTGGTGTTTATGTCCTGGTACAGGCAGCTATACAACTTGCCTCAGCTGGAGCTGGTGCACAGGTTGCAATGCTTGCCATTGTAGCAGGTATTGCCTTGCTTGCTGTGGGAGCAGCTACATTAGGTCCAGCATTGACAGCAGGAGCTGTAGGTATTTTAGCTTTTGGAGCTTCCGTTGCTCTTATTGGTGCTGGTATTGCAGTTGCTGCTCTTGGGATTTCTGTACTTGTTACAGCTATCTCTAACGGAATGACTCAGATCATTAACGCCATATCTGCAAATGCACCACAAATTGTAACAATTATCCAGGCTATTGCTGATGGTATCAGTACAGCTATGAGTGGTATTGCTGGCATTATTGCTTCTATTGGAGGAGTGATCTCTACAGCTTTGCAAGGCATTGCTAATATCTTTACATCAGTTGGGCAAGCAATATCTACTGCCGCTCAAGGAATCGGTAAAGGTATTGAGAGTGCTTTTAATGGTATTTCCAATGTCATCACCTCTGTAGGTAATGCTATCAAGAGTGTATTAGATGGCCTTGCTAATGTATTCAATTCTATTGGTACGGCTGCTCAAAGAGCAGGAAATGGATTTAAGCAGTTAGCTCAAGGGGTGGTAATGATCACAAATACCAACCTTGGGGATATGGCAGCATCTTTAGCCGCTGTTGCTATTGGCGTAGGTAAAATCTCAGGAGCAAGCGCTGGCATGGCTAGCGTTGGTGCAGGTATGCAGGCACTGGGAGCAGGTCTACTCACAATACAAGCCAGCGGAGCCATGGCCGTTGCTGTACTAACAACAATGGCAAGCACCATTCCTACAATTTCAGCCTCTGTAACTACTTTAGCCCCAGCGATGACATTGGCTGGTACTGCTATGAGTGCCTTTGCAACATCAGTAATGACCTCTTTTGTAGGTTTATCAGGGGCAACAGCTAGCATTACTATCCTACAAAGTGGGTTAGTTGCTTTGTCAAGTTCAATGTTGATGGCACAGGCTGGAGCCCTAGCTATATCAGCAGGATTTACAGCAATCAGTGGAGTTGTGAGTGCTTTAGTTGGCGTACTTGGTACAATACCAGGTCAGTTTACACTGATTACCACATCAGCAATCATGGCAACTACTGCCATTATGCAGTTAGCTACATCCGCTCCTATGGTTGCCTCGGCCTTTTCTAGTATCTCGGCAGCTGCTAGATCAGCAATGTCTCTACTCAATTCTGTTGTGCAGTCAGCAATGTCTCAAGCTGTAGCAATAATGCGCTCAAGCATGCAACAGATGGTGTCTGTGGTCCTGCAATCGGCAGCTCAGATGACTCAAGCCGGTCAACAGGCAGGTCGTGGGGTCTCTAATGGCATTACTAACGGCATCCGCTCAGGAATTGGATCAGCAACGGCTGCAATGTCAGCTATGTTAAGCTCAATCCGTTCTAGGGCAATGTCAGGGGCTGGAGCTATGCGTTATGCAGGGAGCATGATTGGGCAAGGTTTGGCGCAAGGTATGTATTCAGCACTTGGGGCTGTCACAGCTGCTGCTAATGCGCTTGTCGCTCAAGCTGAAAGAGCAGCACAAGCCAAGGCCAAGATCCACAGTCCGTCACGACTATTTAGAGACAATGTAGGTAGATACATTGCTCAAGGTATTGCCGTGGGTATTGAACAGAATAGCTCTGATGTGGTTGATAGTCTGGCATACGTTCAGAAAGAGATGTCAGCGTTCAAATTTAGCGCTGAGGACTTGCTAGGTTTAGGGAAACATACTGTATCTAGTCAGTTTAGACTCAAATCACTCACAGAACGAGCAGAAACAAGCCAAATCGAGGTTATTCGTGACCAGGCTGACAAAGTCCTGGCTAGAGCTCTTGAAGTGGCTGAGGAGGCTGTCAAGCGCCCTGTGAATATGGTACTAGATGACGGTACTCTGATTGCTAAAATCGGAGACCCAATGACTAACTATCAAAACGATAAGTTAATGATTGATAACATGATGAGAGGGATTATCTAATGAACAATGACACAATCACAATCAATGGATTTGACCTCTCTGAGGTTATTGACATTATAGACATCATCCGTCCAGTAGGAAATGAGCGCCACGTTGCCACAAATGACGCTCCCCTTTTGGGAGTTAATCTCCAGGAAGTACGAACAGGCGCCAAAACCATCAAAGTCAAGTTTGCTATGCAATATGGCAACGGCATGACACTTGAAACAGCTAAGCACAAACTAGCTGGTATTTTTAACACCTCAGAGGCTGTCAAAATTGTCATTTCAGACGAGCCTGACAAGTATTACATGGGTCTAGTATCTGGCTCTGTGGAAATGGACAACATTACTAGATGGTTCCAAAAGGGCAGTTTTGACCTGATTATCCCTGACGGAGTAGCTCACAGCTCAACCTATAAGCGTTTTGATAACGGACAAGAGCAACCTGACAAGGTTGTTTTTAATTTGATCAATAATGGTAACGTCCCAGCTTTTCCTGTGATAACAGTCAAAAATAACGCTGAAAACGGCTATATAGGCCTAGTTAATACTAGCGGAGCTTTTGAGGTTGGCGACCGTGAGGAGGCTGATACAGGGATAGTTAAGAAATCCGAAATCTTAATGGATTTTAGAGGCGATAAAATCTCAACTGGTTTTTCCCAAGCATTAAAAAATCAAGGCGTTACAAATGACAATACGGAGTATGTGGTAGGAACCGCTGAAAGAATAAATCTCTGGGAGCGTCCCCATATTAAATTAAAAAATCTACGAGGTGAAACTAAATTACACAACTATGCTACTAGTCTAACTTGGACTATCCCGAATGATAGTGTAGGAGAAATCGGGTCTTTAAACGATTATCTTTGGTGGCGACAAGTCTTTTGGTCTGAAGCTCTTAATCAGTATGGTTTTATTAAAATTACTATTTCTGACACTAACGATAAATTCTTATACGGCGTGGAGAGTTTCAAAAGGTCTCTGGGCTCAGAATGTGAATATAACTTCTTTGCTAGCGATGGCAAGGGTAGCTATAACATTCTGAAACGTTGGGAATTTGACGGAAGCACTACAGGAGACATTAACCCTTTTAGTGTAGCTAGAGGCTGGTCGGATTTGAAACGGAATGATGACAAGTTACAAGTCTTTTATCGTGGCTCTTACTTTACTTTCACAGTTCCTGAAATAAAGGGCAGAAAGTCAGCTAAGATCCATGTGACATTGGGGGCATATCGAGATTATCCAATGGTCTCTCATATGTATCTTGATGAATTGTATTATCGCAAAGACTTTGTCAAAACAATCGGAGATGTGCCTAACCGCTATCCAATCGGCTCGAATGTTGTGCTAAACAGCGAGAATGACACTGTCACAGTGGACGGCCTTGAGAAGATTGTGGATGTTGTAGATGGTTCAAGTTTCTTGACTATTCCACCTGGAAACAGTCAGCTTGAGGTCTATTGCTCAAGTTGGGTCAAGACCAAACCCACTGTCAAAGTAGAATTTAAAGAAAGGTATCTATAACAATGTTATTGACAATACATGACTCAAATTTGAGAAAAGTGGCTTTTATCGACAATGACAAACAGGATACATTGAACTATTTCAATGACACCTGGACAAGATACCTGGAAACTGGTTCTAGTACCTTTGATTTTACAGTCTTTAAAAAGGCAATTATCTCAGATGTAGGCAAAAAGAGGGCTTATAATTCTCTCAATGAGAAGGCATTTGTGTCATTCCATTACAAAGGCAAGACATACCTGTATACAATCCGAAAGGTTGAAGAAAACGAGAAGGTCATTAAATGCTACGGTATCAACCTAAACCTTGAGCTAATCAATGAGTACTCTATTCCTTACAAATCGCCTAAGGCTATGAGCTTTAAGGAATTTTGTGAGGAGATGGACTTGCTCAACTATACCTTTTTAAAAATCGGTATCAATGAGGTATCAGACAAAAAGATTTCTGCTGAGTGGGAGGGCACAGACACAAAGCTCAATAGACTATTAAGTCTTGCCAAGAAATTTGACGCTGAAATTGAGTTTGACACACGTTTGAACGCTGATAGCTCTATCAAGTCATTTACGGTTAATGTATATCATGAACATAACGACAGTCATCAAGGGGTAGGACAAATCAGCTCTACTGTTTTGAGGTATGGTAAGAACTTAAAAACAATCACTAGGACGATTGATAAGACTGGGATATATAACACCGTAGTCCCAACGGGTAAGGACGAACACGGCAATGTTATTGGCATCAGCGGTCTTGGTCCATGGTCGGTTAACAACGCAAAGGGAGAACGTGAGTTTTACCAGTCAGGGGCTGCTTTGTATGCCCCTCTTTCAATGCAGATGTATCCATCTACTTTCACACACAGCACAGCTGATGACCAGTGGATAAGAAAAGACATGACTGTAGAGAGTTCAAATCCTGAGGTCATCCGATCAACAGCTTACCGTGAGCTCAAAAAGAACTGTTACCCAGCAGTAACTTACGAGGCTGAGGGCTTTACAGATCTTGAAATAGGAGATACGGTAAAAGTCTATGATGACGGATTTAGCCCTATTCTCTTGCTTGAGATGAGAGTATCTGAGCAAGTCATCAGCTTTACCAATCCTAGAAACAATAAAACGACTTTTTCAAATGCTAAGGCGCTTGAGAATAGACTATCTCAAGGTATTCAGCAACAGCTAGACAGAATGATAGAAGAGGCTAAGCCTTACACTATCAAACTTGCCACAGATAACGGTGTCGCCTTTAAAAATGGCCAAGGTCAGACCATTGTGACCCCTACCTTAATGCGAGGTAACAAGGTCATCAATAGCGGATGGCGTTGGGTCGTTGATGGTGTAATCAAAGCCACAAGCCCTAGTTACATTGTCCGAGGCTCTGACATCAATCAAAAGATGGTTTTGACAGTCTCGGCGTGGATTGATAACAAAGAGGTAGCCTCTGAGCAGTTAACGCTTATCAATACATCGGACGGGCTACAAGGTCAAAAAGGGGACACAGGACCGAAAGGTGACCCTGGCCCTAAAGGCGACAGAGGAGAAAAAGGCGAAAAGGGAGACCGTGGGGAACGTGGGCTACAAGGTCTACAAGGCTTGCAAGGTGCCAAAGGTGACCAAGGTATTCCAGGAGTTAGAGGAGCGGACGGTCGTACACAGTACACTCATATAGCTTATGCTGATACTATCTCAGGTAGTGGATTTAGCCAGACTAACGCTGACAAGACCTATATAGGAGTCTATGTTGATTTCAACTCAACAGACAGCGTCAATCCTGCCGACTATCGCTGGACGAGATGGAGAGGTTCAGATGGTTTAAACGGTAAAGACGGCCCTCAAGGTATTCCAGGTAAACCTGGAGCAGATGGTCGGACTCCGTATTTTCATAGGGCATGGGCTAATTCTGCTGATGGCCGTGATAGTTTTAGCACCTCTGATAGTACTAACAAGCGCTAT
>NZ_KV794134.1:0-1512 GCF_001808665.1 Streptococcus sp. HMSC070B10
TCCATGGTGAACCAGTTTATGACGATGAGGAAGAATGAAATTATATTTAAAAGGTGATTATACAAAAAAGATACCTTATGGTTATTTGGAACTAGCTGGTAAAATGTGGTTTCCAGAAGATGAGCAAGTTTCTTACTCAAATGCTGGGAATAATGATGCATTACAAGAGGTTTTTTCCTTATTTCAAAAAAAGATTTAGATAAACCCAATCCCGCAGTTGGAGAGTAAAATGTTAAAAAGAATAAGAAACTATTATAAAAACAAACCAACTCAAGCTGTCTTAATGCTCGTAGTTCTTATTTGGTCAGTATATGAGATTGGTGCGACCAGTTTGGCAAGTAACTCGGCATTAACTAAGGAATTCATGCATAGTCGGTATGTTATGGTTTGGCCAATGGTAGATAAGAAAGTGAAATTATACCACTATGCGGAAGAATGGACTAATGACGTTTTAGTTGGAATTATGCATTTAGACTATGGAAATATTAAAATAACTAGTTTTCCTAAAAAATGGGAGAGTGAAGCTGAAGTATACTATACGCTGTCTCAGGATGAGTATGCTGATAGAGTATATTTTTTCTTAGACGAGCCAATTTCCAAAGCCTATATCAGCAGATTAGAACAAAATTATTATTTGATTTCAAATAATGCAGTTGCTATTAAAGAAGAAACAGGTAAAACAGTTGAACAGTTAGGTCAAGAAGTGGGGAATGCAAGGAAAAATTTCTTATCAGCTCTTGGAAAGATGAAAATCCTTCGTTTGGTCTATTTGATTCTTCGTATGATAGTATTGTTGCAGTGTATCAGGTGGTCGGGTCAGCGTAGAAAAAGGAAAGAGAACGAAATTTTGCAGAATAGATAGAGCTCCAGAAAGGTATGACGACTATAAGGAGAGTTACAAATGAGCATGACGAAAAAATCGAATTGGAATTTAGGTTGTAGTTTAGTACTTGTTGTAGTCCTAGCAGCTAGTTTTCTATTTTATCTATGGGCACAAAATCTTGGTAAGTATACTCTGCAACCAGGAGAGTCGGCTAACTTTACAGTAAATCCTCGGACACATGATGTAGAATACTACTCAGAATTAATCTTGAAAAAAAATGATACTAATAAGCTTAAATTATCAGGTAAAAAAGTTTGGTTTGAGATGCATGGCGATATTTTTTATGATGTTGAAGGGCAAAAACTTGTTCGAAGCCATCATTCAGAAGATGTTGATGAAGAGTTACCCAATAATCAAAAAGATATCCATTTAGTCCAGGATGGAATTGTTGTCAGTTACCAGGGGGAAAAAGTATTTAATGTAACCAATAACAAGTCCTATACAATAACCATCACCAATGTAGACGACAAGCCAGCACACTTTGAAGCTCAAGTGGTGGATAGGTAAGTTTAAGAAACCTTAAGTAAGCCTAAATGGTTGCCATTTGTTTGGTGATGGAGGTTTATTTTGACTTTTGATGGCTATCTGGTTGTTACTTTCGATGAAGCCAGAGAAGAACTGATAGCGGA
>NZ_KV794135.1:0-945 GCF_001808665.1 Streptococcus sp. HMSC070B10
AAGTAAGTGATCATCAAGGTTGCTTGTTGCTCATTCAAAATATAGTCCCGTACATTTTGCCCACTCTTTGAAGGTGAAATTTTAAATTGCACCTTTCCGAAGCTTTCAAAGTCCTCTCGGTGCTTGTTCAGCAAAATCTTCAAATGTCTGTGCTTAATTTCAGCGCAGTCTGCAACGATACTGCTCAGTGTATACGGCTCTTTCTTGCCGTCCATATAAACCAATTCCATTGGTTCGCTCCTTTCTTCTTTTGTCAGTGCTTGCCACCTAAAACAGTACCAAGGTAAAGCATTAAAGTAGGGTAAAATCGGAGAATATGAACCCCTACAAACCCTTGATACTGCTGTAGGTAGCAAGCAAATTACACTAGCAAATATTTAGCTAGATCCGTTTATCAATCTCCAGTGGTAAAGCACCACATGAGAAATCTGTAAATGTAGAGTAGTATTGCGATTAGTTCGCTCCTTTCTAATCTTTCGTATCTAAAAATTCATCCAGCGTAACACCCAAGTAACTAGATACTTTTTTCAATGTATCAAGACTTGGATTCTTTGCACGTTCATAGTACAAAGCCGTCAAAGTGCTTTTTGAAATTCCTGTAGCTTCTGCAACATCAGCAGTTTTCTTACGTTGCTTTGCTAATAACAATCTCATGTTATTTTTCATTTTTTACCTCACTTTTTAGAAATTTCACCACATTAGATTGAAAAACATTTTTATGGTGTACTTTTTGTTCAACATATTGTTAACAAAAACATTATATTGCACTTTTTATTCAATGTCAATACTTTTTTTATAAAATGTTGAAATTTTTTTGCAACATTGCAAATAAACGTGGTAAAATACTCTTGAAAGGTATTTGTTTGATATGGATAATAAGTTAAAAAAATTGAGGTTAAATAAAGAATTTAACGGTAAAGTAGGAATGACCCAGCAAGAAATAGC
>NZ_KV794136.1:0-7361 GCF_001808665.1 Streptococcus sp. HMSC070B10
CACGCCAAGCCGTGGACTTGATAACTTGCCTAGCGTAGGTATCAGCTTTCCACCGTTTGCCTTGGCTATCAGTAAAGCCATAAAAGCCTTTTTTAGCCCATTTCATGACTGTGTCAGAGATAGCCTTGTCTGAGGTAGTGAGTCCTGTGACAACCTTGGCCACGCTCTCCTGGACTATGGACTGATAAACCTTTCTGATACTCATTGGTAGAGTGGTATTGATGAGGTTGTCTATATCTCCCATAGCCTGATTGACATAAGCAGCTAGATTGGTCTGAATGATAGAGTTACCAGCAAAACCACCTCCACCAGTCGCCTCTAAAAGCTGTTGTTTGGTGTCTTTATAGATTTTGTAGCCCTCATTTTGGATAACATGCCTAAGCTGTTCCTCAGCAATCCCTGAGCGGTCAGAAATGAGCTTGACATTGTCCTCATTGAGTAGGCCCATCTCATTCATTTTCTCAAGTTGCCAAATATAAGGGTTATCATCAAGGCTAGCAGAGCCACGCTCTTTGATACGATCTATTACCTGGTCAAAGAGTTCAAGAGTTAGCTGATGATAGATGTCTGCAACGTTACTGGCGTCAAGCATTAACTGCTCATCATTTAGCTTGATTGGTTTCTTCTCTTTCATAAGCTCTTACAAGTCCCTCAGTTATTAGCTTGCTTGGGCTTTTTATTCCAAATAAACGCCTCAGCCTATCAATTACCATAAATTTCAACATCTTCATCACTCCTGCCGTCGTTAGCCTCGCTGATAGCATTGCCACTAATTTCAGCCTTTATTTCCTTAGCTTTCTCAGGGGTCACGTTGAGCACTTTCTCAATAGCCATGACGTCCGTGGCAAAACCAGCATTTACAACCTTAACCCAGTAGTCAAGTTCAGCGTTTCGGTCTGTAAAGACTCCATCATCAAGGTTAATGCTGATTTTCTCCATGTCAGGGATGTTTCCCTTGTAGAGTCCGTAGGCTTTGCCTAGCTCTAGCATTGAGATAATGAGCTCTTTCAGTGACTGCTCTACCAAGCTGACAATGCTATTTCTCATCTGATAGGTGTCTGAGTTCTCGCTGACAACCTCAGTAGCCGTTTTCAAGCTCTTACCATCAAAGGTGAACGTGCCAGAAGATACTCCTATCTGCATTTCAAAAATCGCCAGGATCTTATTGATAGCCTTGATATAGTCATCCGAGCGGATAGGCGTTGTAAGGTCGGTGATACCTACGCCTTTATCCATATCTCCTGAGTCAATCTGTTCATAGACGTTACGCCCTGCCTCAAACTCACGCTTAACTGTGACGTTCTCGCCCTCCTGATTGTACTCAACTTTAATCATTTGACTAGGGACAGCCACTCTGCGCTGACCCATCTTAATTTCCCACATGAACTCATCATAAGTCGTGTTAAGAAAGTCCATTGTAGTCTTAGCATTGTCAAAGATAGACAGCCCGAGGGCTGAGTTAATGTCTTTATTATTCATTCCTGGAGTTTTCAAGTAAGTAAAGAGCGGACGGCTCAAGCCATTCAGGTCTACCACTTCCTCAAGATCCTCATAGAGATCTGATAGAGGAACCCTAGAGCCTACCACGTTCTGATTATCAGACCTGTAGAGCTCGTTAATAACCGTATATTTATCATCTTTGCCCCACTCATGCAACTCAATCAGCGTGTAAAACTTCTGCTTGTTGCCCTCTGACTTGATTGTCTTAGTGATGATAGCAGCGCTAGAGACATCCTGTGTGTTGTTTTGCAAAGGCAAAAAGACAGGCGCTTGAATGAAAGAGACTCTTACCTTGTCTCTATCGACGTATGGCCTCATAGCCAAGCCCCCCAGCGCCAAACCACTCTCTAAGTAACGCTCAAAGTTCTTGACAAATCTGTCATCTTGTAGCTGTTTCTGAATAAATTTATTAGCGTCTTTGTCATCTAGCTTGATTTCAGCCTGCTCATTAAATACTAAGCTTGCAATCTTCTTAGCTGCTGTACGTCCAATAGGCAGATGGTTGAAAGCTCTCTTTTGAGGCGTGCCGTTACTGTCGGTGTATTCAATCTGTGGATAATGTCCTGCATAATACTTGAGATTTTCCCTAATGCGGTCATATTCTGTGGATGACACTGCTATTTTAGGGTGATCAGTGATATTCGTTAAGTTCTGTGTTGTCATCACATACTTGCTCCTTGTAAAAAAATTCTTGATAGTCTGTACTATTCCCATTGTTGGCTCCTTTAGGCTTTTAGTCTTAGCTCTCTAGCGTTGTCTAGGACAAAATACTTGAATTCGTCTACCGTGTGGTCATCTTCCTTGATGACTTTTGGATCATCAGTATTGAGTGACTTGTCATCATATCGGTACATCTTGTGTTCCTCAATAAAGACCCTGTTAGCAGGGATGTCAAGGTAGTAGAAACGCCCCTCAGCTAGTAAGCTAATAACCATGTCTATCATGGTCTGATTTTTCTTCTTGGCTACTGGGTGCCAGCGTTCGCCATAGTCCTTAAAGTATTGATTTCTCAAAGCCCCCTCCGCACTATCAATAGTCATCTTTAGTTTTGGTACTCTGTACTGTTTCATGACCTTGTCTATAAAGTCATGTATCATCACAGAAAGCTCACTAGGTGCCTTTTTGATGGTCTTGCCAGCTGGTGAATAGTAGAAAGTATCAAGCAAGATAACATTACCCTTGGCAGTTAGTCCATAAGCCCCACAGGCCGTCGCTGATTGTTGGTGTCCTGTATCCAGGGCAAATGATATGCCTATCACTTTGTCATCATCTGGGAGGCTTTCTAGTGGTTTAAAATAGCTCATGTTATAAACATGATTACCTAAACCGATTACCTCGCCTAGATACATCCAACGGTAGTAGTCAGGATCTGTTTCCTTGTACCGTTCTATCTTCTCAATCATCTGCCTAGATAAAAAACCTAGCTTGTCATCAAGGTAGGTACTGTGATGTATCATGTAAGTAGGGTCACTAGCTTTCTCAGCAACCCACTCATTTATCCAGTCATAGGGATTTCTTGGAGGGTTGTATGTGAAATAGACTTTGACCTCTTTGCCGTTTGGCAGCTCTTGACGGATGAAAGTATCCTCAACTATATCAATGTCTTCACGACCTGCGAACTCAGCCAATTCCTCAAACCATACGGCCATTACATAGCCTTTGGCTATCTTTTGGGATTTGAGTTTCATTGGATCGTCTACGCCGTAAAAATAAAAGGCTGTACCTGTTTTCTTGTGGGTGATTTGTAAGGGTGATTTGCCAAACTTGAACTGATTAGCCAGCCCCATCTCATAGATGGCCCATCTAATCTGCTCATACACTGACATTCTCAAGTACTTTCCTACTTTGCGTAAGACTACCACATTCCCGTTAGGGTCATTGATAAAGTCATTTACAAGGTCAATGGATACAACAGAGGACTTGGTAGAAGCACGACCACCCTTGAGCACTATATGGCTCTTGAGTGTGTAGAGGACTTCATCGAATACTGGGTTAATCAGTTTCGCTAGGTTCAGTATTGCCATTATACTCACTCCTATCAAATGTAAATCCAGTAATGACCGTGTCATCATCATCATTAGAGCCTAGCTGAGCTTTGAGGTTATCAATCCTCAAGCGTTGCTCCTCTGTAACAAGTGGAGAGCGTGTAAGCTCGTCGTAGGTCTTAATCATGCTTTTAAGCTCTGATTGAGCCCTTGCCATTGCAGCCAACGCCTTGCCTTGCTTATCCCATGCTGTGTGGACTTCATAGCTTGCTCCGCCTTTAGCTGTACTAGCAATCAGCATAGTATTAGTATCATCAACGTCCTGCACATACAGAATGCGCTGAGCATGCAACAGATTGGCGTAGGTCAGCGTGATATTTTCCCAAAGGATGTCAATGGGCTGTTTTTCTGAAAGCTCTTGCGCTATCTCATATACCTCTTGAGGTAGATACTTAGCAAACAGTCCATGTTTTAGGGCGTTTTGATTGCCTATACTTCCGCCTTTGCTGTTCTTATTGCCTTTCGGCGCTCCCCGTGTTCGTTTGGTAGTACTACTTTTGTTTTTTGTAGTACTACATTCGCTCCATTTGTCTCTTAACTTCCAAACTGAGATAGTTTTTTCAGGCACGCCCAACATTTCACCAAGCTTGCGGTTAGTGATGTTTCCGTTATTCTGCTTATAAATCTCAAAAGCTTTATCTCGGTTTGGGTCTCGTGCTCTGCCCAACCTATTACCTCCTATTTGTCCGTTTTGTCAATCAAAAAAAGCCACTCAAAGAGTGACTCAGTGCAAGGCGACTACTACCTTGCATATTAATTAGTAATCAATTTGAAAGTTTTCCTTTTTTTATTTTTTGTAGTCATTAACAACCTCTGAGGGAATCAAACCCTCTAGCTTATAACTTATCCGGAGTATAATTAGCTACGCAATCATGCAAGGTCTAGTCGCTCCGCAACCATTTTTAAGTTAATGAGTGATATATGAACCCCCACCCAGAAGATTTAACTCATTCTGGGACACAAACACTCAAAGGAGAGTGTGGGATTTGAACCCACGGACCGCACATAGGCGACCACCCGTCTAGCAAACGGGCGCATTCAACCTGACTCTGCCAACTCTCCATGTCAGGGAAGGCTTACTGCCTTACCCTTAATTCTTGATACTACCATTCTAACAGATTTTAGACTTCATGCCTGTACCATTACTATCATTTACTATCAATTCCGTAAGAATGACATCAAGCTCATTTACCGCCTGTTTCTTCAAGCGATAATAAGTAGGAGAGCTCATGCCTCCCATACTGTCACAGATGTCATCGACGTACATTTTATTGATGTAGGTCTTTCTCAAAATAGTTCTATGCTTGGGATTTCTAAGCCTATTGATCATTCTACCTAATTCAAGTTTTCTGTTGATAACTTCTTTGGTATCCTGCTCTATAGCCTCTTTCATCACTACCAACTGAGTATAGACGTCATCAACTTTTCTAGCTTGACCACCTTGGACTTTAACGTCTGTCCATTTAGGACTTGAGAGCAAACCTGCCTCAAGCTCATTGATTTCATCTATACGGCTTTGAATGTCCATGTCCAGATCCTGCAGCTCTTTCAAGAGCTCTTTAGCCTTGTTCACTCTCTATCTCCTTTTGTGGTATAATATTATTATTGAGATTTTAGCTGAGACAGAGAGTGTCTTGGCTTTTTTTACTCCCAAGATATATAAATTTTCTTATCAGAAATGTAAGTGTCACCTGTCAAAATATTTCGTGAGCGATATATCTTGTGTCTAACTCTGAAACCTGGTCCTAACACCTCTCGTAATAACTCCAACGTTTTCTCATTATCCAAGCGACGTCTAGTATACTCATCTTTGACTGATAGTACACCTATCAGATGACCTGTATATCCTTGCTGAGCAGATGCTTTTATTTTCTGCTCTAAATCGTGTTTCTTGAAGTAACGCTCAAACCATTTAGCATGGCTTTCTGAGCTAAGTTGCTGTACTTCATCGAATAGTGTCATGATTTACCTCCAAAAGCTCTGGACTTTCGTAGATATTGCCGATGATTTCATTTTCTTCAATTTCAGTCCATAAACATACTGCGTCACTGCCCGTATCAATTACCCAAGAACCCTCAAGCTGCTTAACAATCCCTATAAATTCCTTGTCATACTCATAAAAACCGCCCACTTCATCAGCTCTTCCAACAAATCTAGTGGTTTTAACAACGTCACCTTCAAAGATTTCTTGATTAGTTATATCTCTGATGCCAGTTGATTGCATGAGGTGAATGTCATTGTTCACAATCCATTCACCAGCAACAGAGTCCTCATCAATAATCCAGATATCGCCATTTCCAACCATCACTTCGTCCGGTTGATACATACGATTTAATGAGCCGCCATCATACGCTCTAAATTTTGGTGTCATAGTCTCACCTCGTCTCCAATCCTCAATGACTCATAACTTGTTTTAGTAACTACGAAAATGCCGTAGTTCTGTATTGTGATCGTGTAGAGTTCGCCGATCTTCTCCTTGTGGACGACTCTGCCTTTGATTTCTGCGCCTTGATTATCAGCTTTATAGACGATAATTGGGCGCTTTTCTTCTAATTTCTTAATCTGGATACTCTGCCAGACATTCAATCCAGCAGACAATAATATCCAGATTGCGATAAATCGTTTCAATTTTCATTCTCCTCCGCAGCATACTGCAACCATACTAGGCATTCATATAGATCTCTTGCGTGTCTCTTGATATTTCCTAACTCATAGCTGTTTAGATTATCTGAGTTTGTTATAATATCAATTTTTAAATTATCGATAGCTAGAATAAAACCTTTTGTAACTTTCAATCTGTGATCTCCTCAAAGCGCCCATCTATTTTTGGACTTATTTCTTTTAAAAATGGGGTTTTTCTTTTCTTTTTTCTTCTGCTTGTGATATTCGCTATCTTTGTTAAAGATAATATCTTCATCTTCAATAAGTTCAGGAATGAAGTGCCCAGATGGGTATCGTTCAGGTCGTTCCATCACTCCACCTCCTTTAAATAATTTTACCGTCAAAAATAAGCGTGATTGTGCCTGTGCCGTTCTTATTGTCAGATACCAGAGCCCAACAATCGCCGCTTAACTCGACGCCCTCGATCGTGATACTGCGCTGAGATTTGTTGACGTGGATGATTGTGTCATTTGATGTCTTAATTCTCATATCAGCCCCCTAAGCATCAACTACTGGGAAATGAATATCACCAATCACCAAGGAACCTACGCTGTAATAATATCCGTTATGTTCTGCCTCACAGTTGGCGATAGCTACAGGGTTTTGATTGTGGAAGATGGTTACTTTGTTTTTATAACCTACTCCCCAATGGTCAGGAATTTCTTCCTGTTCTCCAATTTCAACATTAGTAATTACAGCGTCGAGCGACACATTTTGGAACTCCCCACCTGCTGAGGCACAGCAATCACTTTCAGACATTTCAATAGTGACTTTTGTGCCATCTTCAAGTAGTAAAAAATCTTTATCCCATTCCACGATACGCTTATAGAGCAACAGCTCTTTTAGTTCTTCTAATGTTCCGTATCTTGCATTTCCCCAATCGGGTTCATAATAGTCTGGTAGTTCGATAGTTTTTGTCATCTTAATTTCCTCATTTCTTCAAATACTCAGGCATAATCTCGCCTCATGCGTTCCATTCCATGACCTCCACCTCTACCTCTATACGAGGGTTCAAGCTGTAGAACTTGCCTACATCATGCAAAGCTATCTGACCGTCATCCTGGAAGACGATCCCTGACATACTATCATATAGGGCTTTTTCGTAGTTGTCTATGTCAGGCTTTTTGCCTACAGGGATAATCTCATCCAGGAGGG
>NZ_KV794137.1:0-399 GCF_001808665.1 Streptococcus sp. HMSC070B10
GTTTATGATGATTTGTTTGTGGATTTGATTATCCCAGTGGAGAAGTAAAATGGCAGAAATTACATATGGTATGAATCAATCCTTAATGATGAGTAATGTCTTGAGTGTGAACTATAATATTGTCGGTGATGAGATTGCAGTAGCCTTTCAAGACATGATTCAAACAGCTGTAGCAGCTGGATATACACCTAAAAGCAACCCATTTTACTCATGCCCTCATATCGGAGAATTGGAAGATGGAACATACAACATCACAGTCTATCTTCCCGTTCATGAGGATTATCTAGGAAAAGAAGAGATAATGGAAGGGACAGCCTATAACAGTTATTTTTTGGTTCCTCGAATGGCAGGAGTAAGAGTTACTGGAGAGGAAGCTGTTGACTTTGATAAGGGGATATA
>NZ_KV794138.1:0-2282 GCF_001808665.1 Streptococcus sp. HMSC070B10
CTGCCGTACCAGCTACGATACTTGTCCCTGCTGTTGGTGGACCAGCCATGATACTCAAGACTTCAAGGGCACCACTCGCAAAGTAAACTCCCAATCCAGAGAATATTTGAGCTACTCCACTCCAAAATTCGGCTGAATTTGCTTCAAAGTTTTGTGCTTTTAGTTCATCAAACTTTTTGTTAACCAAATGAGTATAGTCGGCATCGTATTTCCCATTTTTTGAAACGACATAACCTTGTTCAAATGGATAAATGTCAATGATATTCCCTGTTTCATCAATCTTAAGAGTGTGATTGTAGTCGTCGATTATTTTATCCCATTCGGACTTGTCGTGACCTTTTAAGCGCTTCTCTAATTCGGCACGATAGTAGGCATCACCATCGTCCTTTAGCATCATATCCCTAGAAGCTTTATTGATGGCACGAGTTTCTGAGTCTTGAAAATCTCTTTTGGCATGCGAAACAATCTTCACATCCTTCATCTTCTGTACCCAGCTCATGTCCAGACCTTCCGCATAGTAGTTGCCATCGCTAGGGTAGTGTAAAATTGGTAACTTAAGTCTTACAAAGAAAGGAAGACAAGAATAAAGCTATCAAAGTAAAAAAATAATCATTTTTTCTTCATTTTACTTTTCTAGTTTCCGCTATTCACCTGTCACCTGCGCTTCAAATCTAATGTCTCTGTCTGAAATATTCGTTATTTTTATTTGTTTTGAGTTTGGAATCTCAAATTCCCAAGATTCTTTAGATTGAAGAACTACACCTTTTTCTGATAAATATATACTACTATTTGTATCGTTTTCTTTTATTTTTGTTGGGATATTACTTGACGATGAGTAGATTTCGCTAATTTCTTGCTTCAAAACATCATAGTTAGTCCCTAAAAGGCTTCCTTCTCCCTTCTGCCACCATGAGGTTTTCCCAGATAATTCTAATTCCCCACCAGAAATCTTAGATATATATAATTTGGGGGAGAATTCTTTTTGTTTTGATGTCGGAACTTTTAAAACTATAGAATCACCTGGTTTCAAGGTATAACTCGCATTTTTGAAGTACAAATAAATACAACATATAAATATTATTGTTACAACAACAACCGCTCCTGAACATCCTAGATTCCATTTATTAAGTTGTTTTCTCTTGTTAATCACTTATTATTCTCCTCGTATGAATCTATACCATCTTGGATTGCAGAAGCGTCTCCTTCATTATCACCAAAATTCCCATTTGATTTATTTTTGAAAAATTTAACACCATCTTTATCTGAAGCCAATTGAGCTAAACCTGCATAATTTTTGATCTGCTCATCTTCCATTCCTAAATATCCTTTTGCTACATATCCAAAAAGATAGTTCCCTAAATAATCATCTCTTAAGTTACCTTCCCACTTACGTGACCAAAGTGAAAATTCAAGTTCATCATTATAATTTCTACTCTTTAAGTCTAAAGGTTTTCCAGTATTTACCAAATTTACAAAATCAGTAAGGTCAATACTAACCTGTGTCAAATCTACTGAATTTATCATTATATCATCTCCAGGACTTTTCCATACTTTTCTACCTTCGTTAATTAGATAGTTTCTTTGTTTCATGTCTCCTTCATGAATAGATAAAATATCATTAGCTAGATTATTAGATACTTCCTTTATATCTATCCCTGATTTTTTTAATTCAACATTAAGATTATCCTCAATAGTATCTTTAATCTTGCTATCAACATCCTTCCAATCTTTATCTTTTGTTAACTCCTTTCTCTTCCTCCAGTATTCTTCAAAAGCTTCTTGATTATTATAAAATAGATAATCTTCATAAGTTTTCACAATTAGTTCAGCTTTTTTATTCAAATCTCCATTACTATTTTTAATTTTCTCAACTTTTTCCTTAAGTTTCTCTGGATTAGCTCTATTGGTAGCCTCCGATTTCAATTTTTCTGTTACAAGTTGAGGAAATTGTATTTGAGGATGGTGATGTACATAAGATTCTAAAATTTGGAACTCCTTATCGCTAAGTTCTTTTCCATTTTGCAACTTATCTAAGATTTTTTGGTATTCTTTATGCAAATCCTTAGCTTTCTTAGAAGAATCATATTTTGCACTCTCAATCTTCACATCCTTCATCTTCTGTACCCAGCTCATGTCCGCACCGTCCGCATAGTAGTTGCCATCACTGTCGACAATGATTTTACTCAGTTGCGTGGCTCCTTTGATGGCTAAGCTAAGTACTTCTAGGCTATCGTTGAAATACTGGGATACCTGTGAGACAAAAAATTCTAGTTTTTCAATCT
>NZ_KV794139.1:0-363 GCF_001808665.1 Streptococcus sp. HMSC070B10
AATGGTAAGGGGCAAATGGGTAGATGGTGGCCGTCACTATGTAGACTACGATGGTGTGCGGCAACCAAAACTAGATGGGAAGCAGTACAATGCTGCTTTAAATAAAGCGAAAAGCTATAATTCGGTTTTACATAAGTCAAAAAAAGCTCTCTATGACTCATTAACGTGGTATGGTTTTTCAAGTTCAGCAGCGCAGTATGCCATCGATCACTTGAATGCAGATTACAAAGCAAATGCCTTAATTACAGCAAGAGAATACCGAAAGAATAACCATTTATCAAAGACAGAGATTTATGAGTGGCTAACTTCTTCTTGGATTGGAAAATTTACAAAAGAAGAAGCAAACTATGCAATTCAAAAACT
>NZ_KV794140.1:0-506 GCF_001808665.1 Streptococcus sp. HMSC070B10
ATGTTGAAGCGGTTGATGTGGCTGCATAATGAAGCCGGAGGAGCTTTCTAAATTATCAGGTAGTATTGAAGAATATAACAAAAGTTTACTTGATAAGTTAAATGAGCAAACAAAAGCAACAAATAAAGTCTATGACGAATTAAAGAAATTTAATGAGCGCATTGATAAAGATAAACAGGAACAAGAGCAACTTGAAAAGAAAAAGCAAGATGAAAATCAAGAGAAGAAACAAGATTCTGATGCAATTCTAGAAGAATTAAAAAACCTATCTAAGCTGACAGAAGAAAACGGCAAGAAAACCGAGACTGATGAAAAAATAGCAAAGATAGTTTCCAAAGTTGAAAAAGATTACGATTTGTACCATATGCAGGCAAATGTCATTACTTTTTACGGAGTGATTGTCATTCCTGGTCTCCTTTTATTTTTCTTTATAAACCATCTCTTAAAACAATTTGTATTCTAAAAACTTGTCTATGGGTAAAGACGTTAAACTATACCTAAAAAAA
>NZ_KV794141.1:0-2517 GCF_001808665.1 Streptococcus sp. HMSC070B10
TCATTTTTGAGCAAAAGTACTGGAGGTAGACCTAGCCAAGACCACATCATCAAACTAGACATGGCTAAAGAAATCGCCATGATTCAGCGAACGGACAAAGGAAAAGAAGTCAGACAGTACTTCATCCAAGTGGAAAAGGACTTTAACAGCCCTGAGAAAATCATGGCAAGAGCTTTACTCATGGCTGATCAGAAAGTCCACAAGCTGGAGGCTCAGATTGAGGCTGACCGTCCTAAAGTGCTATTTGCCGACGCAGTCAGTGCTAGTCACACATCTATCTTGGTTGGAGACCTAGCTAAGCTCATCAGTCAGAATGGTTTCAAAATTGGAGCAAATCGCTTGTTTAGCTGGCTACGTGACAACGGTTATCTTATCAAGAAACGTGGAGCTAGTTGGAACATGCCTACGCAAAAATCAATGGAGTTAGGTTTGTTTGAAATCAAAGAAACTAACATCCAGCACGCAGACGGTCATATCAGTATCAATAAGACTAGTAAGGTCACTGGTAAGGGCCAACAGTACTTTATCAACAAGTTTCTTAATCAAGAGTATTTACCAGGTTAGAAAGGAGTGACATGGAAATCAGACGGAAACCAAGACGTTATCCATATAGTGGAAAATTAAAAGCTTCAACTACTGACATAGTCAAGGCTTTGGAAAAAGCTTATTCAGCATATCGTGTCAAAGGTGAAAAAAAGCAACAAAAGGGGAAGAAAAATTATGAGTGAAATAGGCAAGTATCTAGAAATCTCTGGAGAGATTGTAGGTCAGATTGTCGCAGAAGAAAAAGAGACACTGCTTATCAGAAAAACAATAGTAGATAAAGAATTAGTGAAACGTGAAAACGAAGAACTAGAAACAATTATCTCTCACTTGTTACTTACCGAAAAAGCAGTGTATCTATCAAAGAATTATTTAGATAATTATTGGGTTAAAACAGTTGAATTACCTAACATTCCTGTAACCGTCTATGCGATTGACAGCGTGGTCTTGATTAACAAACTCTTTGGCATGTAAATTTGGTTCAGCATAGCCATTAACATACTCAATGAGTGTAATCAAATAACGATTAGTTTTCGGGTCGGGATTTCCAACCACGTTACTACCAGGGGATGCTGAGATATAGAAAGGAGCGTATATGAAACAGCTAAAACTAAGCATCAAACCAAAACAAGAACCAAACGATGGTCAATGTTTAAGATCTTCGGGATATTCAGTAAAAATCAATGACTGGGAACTTGGCAGAGGGGTCACTGGCTTCAGACTAGAAATGCCTGCGAACGGAAAACCAAAAATCACTATTGATTTTACACCAGATATTATTGAAACTAATGGCGTGGTTGTGGATCCTCAAGTTTCAGAAGTGTTTGAGCAAGCTTACTCAGACTTTATTGCCAAAACTCAAAAAAAGCAAGAACAAGCTGAACAAGATCTGCAGGATGTTGCAAAATCACTGTCTATTATCGAACGCTATATTAGCTTAAGACAGTCTTTTACTCGTAAAGGATGGGAAGAAATAAACAGCCTTTACGATTACCAGCTGAACGAAAAAGAGCGTAATTTATCAAAAGACATAACACTAAACGACAGTGAAACAAATGCCTTTCGCAAATACGCTCAGAGGACTATAGGGATTATCTAATAACCCCGTGCATTCTATCTGCAAGTCTATTCTGCTCATTGATAGACTTAGACAGATTGCTAGCTACACGGCTATCTCTTGAAAATTCATCTAGGACTTTGGCGAGTGCTTTAGACAAATTTTCAGAGTTATCAATGCCGTACTCATCAAGAATCATCTTGATAACTAGGTCATGCATAACATCACCTCCTTTCTAGCTTTATTATAGCAGATAGGAGAATAACAAAAAAGCCCCTCTGGAACGGCAATTCCATTGAGGGACTAAGCAAAATACTTTACGAGGTAATTATATCATGAAAACAGTAAAAAAGGAATGGGAGCCACGGATTGTAAACATCATGGCAGATGGCTCTCAAGTTGACGATCTGACAGGATATGTCATCCCTGCTGGTCATTCGTACTATGACATCATTTTAGGAATGCACAAGCGAGAGTTACAGAAAGGGGCTTAAATATGAGGTATGCAGTATATTCTAAGAAATACTCACGAAAATTACACATCTATCAATAACACTTTCACTCAAGATAAGCAACTGAAACCAGCCACAATAGGGATTTTGGCAGTCATACTGACTAATAAGTCTGATTGGGTTGTGTATCCTGACGAGATTGCACGACGTCTAGGAATAAGTAGGCGCACCGTAGATGAGCACTTTAAGCTTTTAGAGAAAGCAGGCTATCTCAGAGTATACCGCTTAGGGCTAGGCAGAGGCAAAGGCGTCACAGTACATAGATTTTTTTCAGACATGCCTATTTCAGATGACTACTTTGAGTATCTAAAAACTAATCTTGAGAAAGAGTTATCCACAGATGACGGAGTTTAAAAATACAGTTGGAAAATATTGCCATGTGTAAAATTGCCATGTGTAAAATTG
>NZ_KV794142.1:0-1023 GCF_001808665.1 Streptococcus sp. HMSC070B10
CTCTGATAGACGACTTCTCGAAACAGACAGCTGTTCCTTGATACTATTTACCGAAATAACTAACAACTCTTTTTGAACTCGAACTTCGGATACATCAATCTTCATTTACTTCCTCCTCTGCATAAACACTGGAAATCAGTCCTGCGTCTAGATAGTCCTTACGCAGAGCTTCTTGGCAGTAGTGTTCATCCACGGTATCCGAATATCCTTCTGATACAACTCTTTTAATAAAAAGATTACTTATAAGCAAAGGAGAGATGTCAAATCGTAGCCCAAACGGATAGCCATGACCAACATAATCCACGTAATGTCCGTTTGCCAAATCAACTCGACGACCTGAAATGACTACAAAAAAGTCCATCTGTTCGCTTTCAAATGACTCAACCAAATCCTTAGGAAGGAGCTCACGATCAAGTTCAACCACAGTACCTAAAGGATAGATACGACTTAAACAGAGATCTACATAGGAAGCATACTGGATAAAAAGCGAACGAGGTAGGATAACTTCTTCTTGAAGACGCCGAATCCGCACGAGTTCTTTTTCATAGAAAAACTCCAACGGCGCCCCTATCATTGGATGATAATGATAGCTTGGTTCGTCATTCATAAAAGCTATATAACACGCCCGAAAAACATCTGGATGTCCTGATAAGGTCATCGCTACCGCTGTCAATACTTCCTGCTCCTTTTCAGATAGGTTACATCAGTGACCATTCTACTTAATCTTCATTATAACATTTTCTCACCATATAGAAAATCCTAGAATGAAATCCTAGGATTTGTATGTCATTTTATAAGTTCTACAATGAAACGAACATGAGCCGTTTTAAGTCTCTTTATTTCCTTAAGTTTTCTATTATCCTCAATCCCTTTTGTCTCGAATCCCTACCATGATATCTGTATACAAAACATCATTTATCTTACTTGAAATATAAAACACAGGCGTAGATTCTTCTAAGTCATTATCAAGTAATAATTTGGTTAGCACATATATCCCCTTATCAAAGTCAACAGCTTCCTCTC
>NZ_KV794143.1:0-720 GCF_001808665.1 Streptococcus sp. HMSC070B10
AACAGTCAAAGTCAAGAATAGAAAGCGACCTTTTGGCTGTCTAATCATTGCTTCTTCAACTATTTTGCTTGCTTGATAAGAATATTTCATAGAACGTCTCCAGTTGCAAAGCGCACACAGCTTATTTTTGCAGAAATAAGACTGATATAGTTTCTTCGTTCCGTCCGACTGTTCGACAAATTTTAGAACTTCAGCACATTGATAAACTCTCTCAAATGAGCGATAACCTAAAATATCCAACTGACTTGCCAACTCAATATTTTTAAGTTTACGTTCTCTCCATTTTCTGTCTTTCCCTGTTTTTGAAACATCTTTCAAGGTTTGTAACCCTTGATTTTGTTTTTCTTTCATGTTATAATTTACCTGTAATTACAAAGAAATATAGAAAAAGTCCTTGCAATTTTCCTAGCTTTTTATGATTTTGATTGAACACCTAAATTATATCAAAAGCTTTCACAAAAAACAAGGCTTTTTTTGTGCCTGAAAACCCAGTAAAATCAAGGGTTTTGAGCCATTTTGATACTCTTTTTTTAAAATCTCATTATTTCTATATGTATCAAGATAAGAAGAAACCCCCCTGCGGGGGCTTTCTCAAGGGGCTTTCAGCCCCTTTTTTTAGCCCTTATTTACCGCTTCAGCCATCTTTTGAATTTTTGCATAAGTGTCATATTTTTCTCTAAGTTCTTTCGATTGGACGAAACTTCTGCGCCATAATCGACG
>NZ_KV794144.1:0-244 GCF_001808665.1 Streptococcus sp. HMSC070B10
AAGATTCTAAAATTTGGAACTCCTTATCGCTAAGTTCTTTTCCATTTTGCAACTTATCTAAGATTTTTTGGTATTCTTTATGCAAATCCTTAGCTTTCTTAGAAGAATCATATTTTGCACTCTCAATCTTCACATCCTTCATCTTCTGTACCCAGCTCATGTCCATACCGTCCGCATAGTAGTTGCCATCGCTATCGACAATGATTTTACTCAGTTGCGTGGCTCCTTTGATGGCTAAGCTAAG
>NZ_KV794145.1:0-2720 GCF_001808665.1 Streptococcus sp. HMSC070B10
AATTATCAGTTGAAGGATTCAGACATTGTCAATGAAATCAAGGGTGGCTATGTGATTAAGGTAGATGGTAAGTATTATGTCTATCTAAAGGATGCAGCCCACGCTGATAATGTTCGATCAAAAGAAGAAATCACTCGTCAGAAGCAGGAACACGGTAGTAATCACGGAGGTGGTTCTAGCGATAAAGCGGTAGTAGCTGCTAGAGCTCAGGGCCGCTATACAACGGATGATGGTTATATCTTTAATGCCTCTGATATCATTGAGGACACAGGTGATGCCTATATAGTTCCTCATGGCAATCATTTCCACTATATTCCTAAGAGTGACTTGTCTGCCAGTGAATTAGCTGCAGCTCGAGCCTTCCTATCTGGAAAGACTAATCAACCAAGCTCAGTTGGGTATCGTCCTTCAACAAATTCTTCTAGCAGCTCATCAGAGGCATCAAATAGTAGTTCATATGGACAAATGAATCAAAGCAATGTTGAAGCAAATACTAGAAGATGGACTCCAAGTGTTAGCCCACAAGTGGATAATAGCTATCAAGCTAGTCCGAGTGAAGACGTATCCAGTCTCTTGAAACAACTTTATGCTTTGCCGCTTAGCCAACGACATGTGGAATCAGATGGACTTGTCTTTGATCCGGCGCAGATTACAAGAAAAACTGCGAATGGTGTTGCAGTGCCACACGGAGATCATTATCACTTTATTCCTTATTCTCAAATGTCTGATTTAGAGCAGAAGATTGCAAGAATGATTTCTGAAAATTATCAAGGAAATCATACTACTGCAGGTGATAAAGAATTAAAACCAATTCCGACTCCAAGCCTTCCAAATTTAATTCCATCTCCTGTTTTGCCAGCTCTTACCTTAAAACCTTTGAAACCTATTGTAAAGCCGGCTCCTACTCCAAATCCTAAAATAGACTCAAATTCTTCTTTGGTTAGCCAGCTGGTACGAAAAGTTGGAGAAGGATATGTATTCGAAGAAAAAGGAATCTCACGCTATGTCTTTGCGAAAGATTTACCATCTGAAACTGTTAAAAATCTGGAAAACAAGTTATCAAAACAAGAGAGTGTTTCACACGCTTTAACTGCTAAAAAAGAAAATGTACCACCTCGCGACCAAGAATTTTATGATAAAGCATATAATTTATTGGCCGAGGCTCATAAAGCCTTGTCAGAAAATAAGGGTCGCGTTTCTGATTTCAAAGCCTTAGACAAATTAGCAGAACGCTTGAATGATGAATCTTCTAATAAAGGAAAATTGGTAGATGATTTATTGTCATTCTTAGCACCAATTACCCACCCAGAGCGACTTGGAAAACCAAATTCTCAAATTGAATATACCGAAAACGAAGTTCGTATTGCTCAATTAGCTGATAAGTATACAACGTCAGATGGTTACATTTTTGACGAACATGATATTATCAGTGATGAAGGGGATGCCTATGTAACACCTCATATGGGTCATAGTCACTGGATTGGAAAAGACAGCCTTTCTGATAAGGAAAAAGCTGCGGCTCAATCTTATACTAAAGAAAAAGGAATTCTACCTCCGTCAGCAGACGCAGATGCTCAAGCAAATCCAACTGGAGATAGTGCAGCGGCTATTTACAATCGTGTGAAAGGGGAGAAACGAATTCCACTCGTTCGACTTCCATACATGGTTGAGCATACAGTAGAAGTTAAAAATGGTAATTTAATCATTCCTCATAAGGATCATTACCATAACATTAAATTTGCTTGGTTTGATGATCATTCATACAAGGCTCCAAATGGTTATACTCTGGAAGACTTATTTGCGACGATTAAGTACTATGTTGAACATCCTGATGAACGTCCACATTCTAATGACGGATGGGGAAATGCCAGCGAGCATGTCTTAGGTAAGAAAGACCACAGTGAAGATCCCAAAAAGAACTTCAAAGCGGATGAAGAACCAGTAGAGGAAACACCTGCTGAGCCAGAAGTTCCTCAAGTAGAGACTGAAAAAGTAGAAGCCAAGCTCAAAGAAGCAGAAGCTTTGCTTGCGAAAGTAACGGATGCTAGTCTGAAAGGAAATGCGACAGAAACCCTAGCTGGTTTACGAAATAATTTGAGTCTCCAAACCATGGATAATAATGGTATCATGGCAGAAGCAGAAAAATTACTTGCGTTGTTAAAAGGTAGTAATCCTTCACCTGTAAATAAGGAAAAAACAAATTAATGAAAAATGGGAGTCTCGATAAAGAGACTTTCATTTTTATTATGTATATACGAAAAATTCTTGACAAGCAGTACTAAAAAGAGTAAACTATTAACTAGTTAATTAACTGGTTTATTATGTTATAGTGAATCAAATAGAGTTAAGAAAAGAGGAAAGAATGAAAATCAATAAAAAATATCTAGCTGGGTCAGCAGCTGCACTTGTTTTAAGTGTCTGTGCTTATGAACTAGGTTTGCATCAAGCTCAAACTGTAAAAGAAAATAACCGTGTTTCATATATAGATGGTAACCAACCAAGTCAAAAGGCAGAAAATTTGACACCTGATGAAGTCAGTAAAAAAGAAGGTATAAATGCCGAGCAAATTGTTATCAAGATTACGGACCAAGGTTATGTGACTTCTCATGGAGACCATTATCACTACTATAATGGCAAGGTTCCTTATGATGCTATCATCAGTGAAGAACTTCTGATGAAAGATCCAAATTATCAGTTGAAGGATTCAGACATTGTCAATG
>NZ_KV794146.1:0-1548 GCF_001808665.1 Streptococcus sp. HMSC070B10
TGCCATGTGTAAAATTGCCATGTGTAAAATTGCCCTCTAATAAATACTAACTATACAACAAGTACTAACTATACAATAATCTAAGCCTAACGGCACTAACTTAGTAATAACTACTAACTTTACAACAAACTACTACTAATCTAAATAAAAGAAAGGGATAACTGAGTTATCCACAGGAGAAAAATCATGATTGACAAAGACCAAATTATCAAAGCACAGCAAGAAAAAATTGAACGCATTGAACAGCTGCAAGAGGAGTTACATAAATTATCTATGTTAGGATTGCTAACTGTAAAACTTTTGGAGTTGCCTGGTGACTTAGGGAAGATATTGAAAGTAACCCACGACATCTCACATACTATCAAGGATGTATTGAATGGCATGAGTCCAAAAGAGGCTATTGAGAAAAATATGGCAGAAAATGAGGAGGATGAATAATGTTAGCAAAACTAAAAGAATTTTTTGGACTAGATGACCTTTGGGGTGACGGCCAATCAAAATCAAACAGCAATCTAATTGATGTCAGAACCCTCCAAATTGAAAACAAACGGCTTAAAGCTATCATCAAACAACAAAACGCCCTTCTACAAGAACTTTCTGAGGAAAATATGGAGCTTGGCCGTAGTCGCAGACAGTACGCTGAAACAGTCGCAATGCAACAACGCCTAATTGACGTCTACCAAGACATGGATAACTAAGGAGGCAATCAATGGACAGAGGACTATTTGGCACCTTTGACTATGATCGTGACTACTTGCAGCCTCCTGAACCCAGGGAAGAACGTGCCCCAGCTGATTGGATTTTCAGAGCTGGTCAATGGATCTATGTAGGAGATTGTTAGTCTATGAATAGAGAACACTATGAGGACAATGTCCACTGGAGAAAGAGGCAGTTAAACACTTGTTATGAGTTGGGCGCTATTATCAACGAACAACAGGACAAAATAGTCTCACTTATGAAAGAAAACAACCGCTTGAAGCGTGAAAATTGGAACTTAAAACATAACAGAGGTAGAAGAAGATGACTAATAATCAATTATCAACACAACAGGCTAAACGTGACATTTCTGTCAATGCCCTTGACTGGACATTTGAAGACATCAAACGTTACTTTGATCCTCAGAATTTACTTACTGAGAAACAGGTGGGACAAGCTTTGTCACTTATCAAAGGGCGTAACCTAAACCCTTTAGCTAACGAGGTCTACATTGTAGCCTATAAAAACCGCAATGGAGGGACAGAGTTCAGCTTGATTGTCTCTAAAGAGGCTTTCTTGAAACGTGCAGCCCAGAGTAAAAACTATGAGGGATTTGAGGCTGGCGTGGTTGCTGTAGATAAAGATGGCGTTATGCACGAACGCAAAGGGGCTCTTATGCTACCAGGTGATACTTTGGTAGGCGGTTGGGCTAGAGTCTATCGCAAAAATTTCAAAGTACCTGTTGAAATTCAGGTATCTCTTGAAGAATACAACAAGAAACAAAGCACATGGAACAGCATGCCAGCTACTATGATTAGAAAAACAGCCCTAGTTAATGCTCTTAGAGAGGCT
>NZ_KV794147.1:0-307 GCF_001808665.1 Streptococcus sp. HMSC070B10
TTTTTAAACCAAGTTCGATTATAATAATTTCTCGATGCGGTGTTCCCATATGGAAGAGGAGCATAACCTGATAGGGTAGCAATTTCACTATTTTGCATATCTATAAGGTCAAAGGTATCTGTCTTTAAAAGAACACTATTAAAAGCTTCCATGTTCTCTATGGTATCATCTAAACTCTTGACTGCTTCACTATAGCTCGCCTTCACACTATCCAAACTAGGATTCGTTAACGTCAGAATATCACCAATCCCTGCATAGATAATTAGTGCCTCACTTGAAATTTTATTCAAATCATTAACAGGATCTT
>NZ_KV794148.1:0-54374 GCF_001808665.1 Streptococcus sp. HMSC070B10
ATAGCGCTTGTTAGTACTATCAGAGGTGCTAAAATCAGTACGACCATCAGCGGAGTTAGCCCATGCTCGGTGAAAGTATGGAGTCCGTCCATCTGCTCCAGGCTTACCTGGAATACCTTGAGGGCCGTCCTTACCATTTAAGCCATCTGAACCTCTCCATCTCGTCCAGCGATAGTCGGCAGGATTGACGCTGTCTGTTGAGTTGAAATCAACATAGACTCCTATATAGGTCTTGTCAGCGTTAGTCTGGCTAAATCCACTACCTGAGATAGTATCAGCATAAGCTATATGAGTGTACTGTGTACGTCCATCTGCTCCTTTAGTTCCTGGAATACCTTGGTCACCTTTGGCACCTTGCAAGCCTTGGAGTCCTTGTAAGCCACGTTCTCCACGCTCACCTTTCTCCCCTCGGTCTCCTTTCGGACCTATTGCTCCCTGTGGTCCAGTGTCTCCTTTCGGACCTTGTAGCCCATCCGATGTATTAATGAGAGTCAACTGCTCAGAGGCTACCTCTTTGTTATCCACCCATGCTGACACCGTCAAAACCATCTTTTGATTGATGTCAGAGGCTCGGACAATGTAACTAGAGCTTGTAGCTTTGATTACACCATCCACCACCCAACGCCATCCGCTGTGGATGACCTTGTTCCCTCGCATTAAGGTAGGGGTCACAATGGTCTGGCCTTGGCCATTTTTAAAGGCTATACCGTTATCAGTAGAAAGTTTGATTGTGTAGGGTTTTGACGCCTCAAAAAGTCGCTCGAAAGCTGCTTGAATGCCATCCGATAACTTGTTTTCAAGTGCCTTGAAATTAGAAAAGGTAGTTTTGTTGCTTGATGGATTCGTAAAGCTAATTTTCTGCTCAGAGACCCGTGCTTTTATTATTAAAGCTGGACTAAATCCATCATCATAAATCTGGATTGTGTCCCCGATTTCTACATCCACAAAGCCATCTACTTCATAGGTGATGGCTGGGTAGCAATGTTGCTTTAATTTTAGGTAAGCAAGCCGTCTCAATTCATTTGGCTCATCCGTGTCAAAGTCGAAGTCTCGTCTTGTCCACTGATCCTCAGCTGTTGCTGAAGTAAAAGTTGAGGGATAGAGTTGCATAGATAAAGGTGCGTACAGTTGTTGCCCTCTTTGGTAAAACTCTAATTCTCCCCTCTCGTTTTTGATAGACCAATCGCCCAAGTTTTCAATAGTCAGAACCTCTTTTTCAGGTTCGGTTTCTTTCTCTTTTTTCTTAGGAGGTTTTATGATTCGTTTCTCAGTATTAGATGGTCCGCCTTTCTTACTGGTCGTCACAGTTTGTTCGATAGATCCATCTGAACGAGTTGTTGTGGTCGTTGTAATGCGTGTTTTATCAGCCAGTTTTGTGACTTTCGTGTGGACAATAGTCTTACTCTTTGTCCCGTCGGATGCTGTGCGAATGATCGTTTCAGTTGTCGAACCATCCGCATTTTTAACTCTCTGACTAGATAGATGACGTTCTCCACTTTCTTCTACTTCCACGGTCGGCATTTTACCGGTTGGTCGAATTGTATTGAAAATACCCGTTTTATCCACTTTTCGGGTGATAGAACTAATATTTTTACCGTATTTTAAAACCACATCATTCCTGATGCGACCAACTCCTTGGTGTGTATCATCGTGTTCGTGATATATGTTTACAGTAAATTTCTTAATCGTGCTATCTGCTTTTAATTGTGTATCAAATTCAATCTCAGCATTGAATTGTTTTGCAAGATTAAGCAAGCGAGCAAGTTTTGTTTCTTGCGTCGTCCACTCAATGATGCGTTGCTGGTCTGAAATCTCGTTAATTCCAATAGTGAGATGAGCATAATTTAGTAAATCCATCTCTGTGCAATATTCTGCAAAAGTCATCGCTCTCGTGGCTTTGTACGGGTTTACTAACTCATTAATCAATTCAAGATTGAGATTCTCACAATAGCATTTGATTGTCTGCTCGTTCTCTTCCACCGACATCACATTAAAGAGATAGGTACGTCCATTGTGTCGGAACGACACCCAAGCACGTTCGTTTAGATGCTGGTAGGCCTTTGATGAAGCTGTGTCTGATTGAATTGCTTTTTTAAAGACTGTAAACTCAAAAGTTGAGGCCCCTGTTGGCATGTCTCTTGACCATGTATCGTTATAATAATTAAGCGTATTCTGCTTACTATTATCAACAAAAGCAACCTTTTGCAAGTTTGCATCGTGAATCGTTAAAAGCATTATAGCCACCTTTCTTCGAATTCAATTGTTACAGTCGGATGTTTTTTAATGAAGCTAGAAAAGTACAGCTCTAATTTTGATTTTCCTGGAGGAATAGACAACCATTGTGACCCATCGACAATCTCATTAGCTTTTGCTATGTCATCGATATAGACCGTGTCATCCTCGCTATTGATTAGAACATTCGAGCCGATTGGAAAACGATTGGGGATGTCATTCGTTGTTGGGACAAAATCTTTTCGGTAGTACAATTCATCAAGATACATGTGAGAGACAATTGGATTGTCTCTGTACGCTCCAATTGTAATGTGAATTTTTGCGGACTTTTTACCCTCAATTTCTGGAATAATAAAAGTAGAGTATGACCCCTGATAAAAAACTTGTATCTTGCCATCATTCCGTTTTAAATCTGACCACCCTTTTGCTACATTAAAAGGATTGATATCTCCAGTTGTTGTTCCATCAAAATTCCATCGCTTTAGAATCCTATATCCACCTTGACCATCGCCAGCTAAAAAATTGAACTCACATTCAGAACCTAGCGACCGTTTAAAGGTCTCAACACCATACAAAAATTGACCTGTTTCATCTGATACTGTTACTTTGATGAAACCATATTGATTATTAGCTTCGGACCAAAAAACTTGTCTCCACCAAAAATAATCATGCAGGGAGCCAGTACTACCTGTGCTATCATTGGGAATTGACCAGGTCAAGCTAGTAGCATAGTTGTGTAATTTAGTCTCACCTCGTAAATCTTTCAATCTAACGTGTGGACGTTCCCAAAGATTAATCATCTCAGCTGTCCCGACAATATACTCTGTCCGGTCATTTGTGATGGCTTGGTTCTTTGCTGCGATAGCCAGTCCATTTGTGATTTTTTCACCTCTAAAATCAAGTAAGATTTCTGATTTTTGCGATGGTTCTGTATCGGCTTCTTCACGGTTCCCAATTTCCAAGGTGCCATTTTGATTAACTAGACCGATATATCCATTCTCAGCATTGTGTTTGACTTTAACGATTGGAAATGCACTCTCTGTGCCATTATTTATGAGATCAAACACCATTTTTCCTACTTCCCTAGTTGCGTTTTTATCACTATCGAATCGCTTATAGACTGAACTATGAGCCACGCCATCAGGGATGATGAACTTAATAGACCCGTTTGAACGTCTCCCACTTACCTCTTGCATAGAGATATCATCAATTACCATGGCCAGATAATACTTGTCTGGCTCATCTGAAAAGGTCAACTCTTTAGGACTATCAACATTAAAAATACCCGCAAGCTTGTGCTTGAGGGTATTTCTGTCTTTGGACCAGATGGAGAAGTCCACCTTGATATATTTTGCATCAATGGTTTGTTGCTGGATATTCACGCCAATTCTTGGAGCATGATCGATAGAGATAGAGCGATTATTACCGATATCTCGTTGGATGTCATGGATTTCAATAAAATCTCGTAACTCTGTTTTATTAAAACGCATAGTCACTTCGCTCATTCAATTACCCCTTTCATTCTTAGTAGCATTTTCTCACGCTCTTTCTGAGTTTTAGTAACAATATCCGTAACTTTTGAGTTATCCAGATAAGCGTTTGTGTCCTTATTAAGGATAGCAGTAAGCAATTTTTCTAAACTTGCTCTCAGAATCGTCATCTCAGACACGATTTTTTCTATATTTTGCCCATTTTGGACGCTAGTAGTCTGAATTGTGATATTACGTTGCGCTTCTTCCATTTCACGGAGGAATTTCGCGTCGCTCGGGATCCCGATACCAGAAGCATATTTTGGAACACCCATCTCACGCATCAATCTTCTTGTCTTATCCGCTCGCAAGACCTTAGAACCTTTTGGAAGAGGGAGTAGGACATCCCGACCTTGTGGGATGAAACTCCGACCATTCGGTAGAGTAACCATTTCTTTATAGTTGCTATTTCTTTGGTCGTTGACGATAGCAAGACCACCAGGGTGATAGTTGGTACCGCGGGCATGCTTGCTCGCAAAGATATTGGTAAAGAAATTACCAGTAACACTATCAATCCACCCCTTAATACCTGAAAGAACGCCTGACGCATTATCTCGTGCACTGATTGTAACCGTTTTGTCCTGAATACTATTAACACCACTTTGTACCTCGCTAACAGTACCAGAAGTGCTATTCTTAGCAAGAATATCCACTGGATTATATTGCTTAATAGCATTGATAGCACTACTTGTCTCGTTTCGTACACCAGAAGTCTGATCAGTCGCAAACAAATTGATAGGTGCTATTTGTTTCGGAGAGTTTACACTTGCTTGAGCACTTCCGACAGCAGCACTTGTATTATCTACTGCATTTAAAGATTTAGTCTCGGCAGATGCAAAATTCCAAGCTGTAATCTTATCGATAGATAACTGGCCATTGTTCAAAACATTCGTAGGATCGGCCTTCAAATCTTTTGTAAATGGAGTCGTGGCATTCCAGGTTGTCAAAGTATCAGTTGAGCGAGCGACTGCTTTTCGGACACTTTCATCATTGGCCAGCAACTCCTTCTGTTTTGGTTTCAGAGCTTCATAGTTAGACAGAGCCTTTGAGGCTTCCTCCGCCTTGTTCATGACATCAGCATTTTTCATGAGGAGTTCTTTGACTTCGGCTGGCATACTGTTCCATGTTTTAAGATGGGTTTCGCTATCAAAGATAGCTTGTAGCCCAGCTTGGTTCTTGACAATCACTTGTTTCTCTTCGAGAGTCATGTCTTTCCATTTACCAGATTCGACAAGAGCCTCAGCAATAGTCACACGAGCATTTGAGTTGATATCCGCAGTTTTAGCTATAAACTGCAATTGTTCCCAACCTTCAGCAGATTTGGCAGCCTCTCCGATGACTTCTTTTACATTAGACTTGACTTGGAAATTTCCGTTCTTATCAATGTTACCGACAAGCAACGACCAAGCATCATTAGCCTCTTTCACTTCCTTGCTCATCTCACTAGTATAGTTAGCAAGGATGCTGTGTGAATTACCTACCTTTTGAGAAGCTTCAGCAGCTTTCTTCCCTATTTCTTCATAGGACAGACCGTATTCTTCCAGAGCTTTCTTGGCTTCTTCCCAGTAGTTCCAACTTTGTCCAGTTCGAGCTTTTACCTTAGCATCAAGATTTTGCATGACTTGGTAATACTTACTTCCTAAAGCTTCCATCGTTTGAGTGTGGTTTGCTTCTAGAGTTTGCAATTTCTTGTTGTAAGTCTCCTGGTCAATAGCCTTTCCGTCTAACAACTCTTTCAGCTCGCTTTTTGAGTTCTCGTAGAGTTTCTTCTCCTCATCAAGCGCTTGTTTTAAGACATCTCTAGTATGCTTCAGTTGTGTTTCGTTCAGACTTCTGACGTCGCCATTCAAAGCTTGTAAAGCTGCCTTCTGTTGTTCAGCTGACAAGTCCATCATCGAAAGTTTTGACTTAATCATCTCATTCTGATTGTTCAGGATGATTTCTTTCTCCTCTTGAGAGAACTTGCTCGCATCACCATTGTGTCGCTGATAAATCTCATTAATTTGATTCATCATTGCCTCTGTATTAGATACTACTTGGCCATTTCTTTCCTTGGCTTTTGCAATATCGTCCTCACTAAGACCCCACTTAGCCCCCAACTCTTCCATTCGTTTGTTGGTCTTATCAGCAGCAGTAGCGATTTCTTCATAGAGCTTTTTAAAGGCTCCAGATACCTTTTCAGCATCTCCTGCATGTGTTCCGAAATTCGCGACTGCCGTACTTGTTTCATCAACTGTCTTTTGAAAACTTCGCAATTCTCCTCTAGCAGTATCGCTTAGCTGAGAGCCAAATTCTTCCGTCTTAATACGAGCCTTGTCTTTCTCGTTGCCAAAATAAACAGCAGCAGCTGTCGCAATAGCAAGACTACCAACTATTAAGCCTAATGGATTTGCGAGGCCACCCATTGCAGTTGTCAAGAGCCCAGTAGAAGATGAAGCTGATGCCGTCGCATTCCCTAGCGCTACCGCTCCACCTGATGCCAATTTAAAAGCAGAGGATAGATTTCCAGTCGTTCTAAAAGCCTGAAAAGTTTTGTGCATTAAGGAGATGCCACCTACTGCTTTACTAGTTCCTTTAGTAAGCCACCCAATTCCTTTTGTCAAACTTCCAATAATCCCAATACCTTTGCCAAAAAGTGTTAAAGCCGGTCCTGCCCCAGCAGTCAATGCTGCCCACATGAGAACGTTTCTTTGTTCTTCTTCAGACATAGAACTGAACTGTTTAGCCATTTTAGCGAGTGTATCAATCCAAGGTTTACCAGCCTTTAGACCATCACGGAGAGCCTTCAGAAGAGGCCCACCAAACTCAATAGCTAAGTCGGTTACCTGGTTCTTGAACATCTTCAGTTGTGATTCTGTGGTTTCATATCGCTTATTGGCTTCATTGGTCAGAGCAGTATTCTCTTTCCAAGCCTTGTTTGAACGATCAACAGCATCGCCCATTTTATCAGATGCTAGAGCTAAGGATTTCAGCATGTTACTTTGTCGGATACCCGTCATTCCAAGTTGTGCCAAAATAGCGTTCATGTTCACGCCTTTTTCTTGTGCGTCCTTGAGTCCTTTGATAAATGATTGCAAAGCAACGACCGGTTTCTCTTTCCAAGCCTGTTGGAATTCCTCTGAGGTCATTCCAGCAGTTTTGGCGATAAGGTTCAAGTCATCCGCTGCGCCCTTGCCTGTCAATGAAACAGCATTACCAATAGCCGTCAAAGTTTGAGTCATAGCGGTACCACCAGCCTCAGCCTCAATACCAACCGAACTCATCGCAGTAGCAAGACCAAGGATATCTGGAGCAGTTAGACCAGCCAGCTTACCACCAGCCGCCAAACGGTTTGTCATCTCAACGATGTCACGCTCAGTTGTTGCAAAGTTGTTACCCAAGTCAACAACAGATGCCCCAAACCGTCCATATTCGTCCGATGTTAGACCGAGAATATTCGCAATCTTAGCAATGGCTGTCGCAGCTTCTTCGGCGCTCAAGTTCGTTGATTCTCCCATGTCAATCATGGTACGGGAGAATGTAAGAATATCTTCCGCCTTGATACCCAACTGTCCAGCAACTTCAGCGACATTTGCGATTTCAACCGCACTAGCTGGCAATTCTTTAGCCATCTGACGAATGCCATCAGATAAGTTCTTGTAGGATACGGTTGCAGTCTCATCTACTGTCTTCTTCACACCTGCAAAAGCAGATTCATAGTCAGACGCAGCTTTCGTGACAAGTCCAACACTAGCAACCAAAGGAAGGGTTAATCCAGTAGTCAACTTACCTCCCAAACTCGAAACGTTATCACCAAAAGTCTTGATTTTATCTCCACTTTTGATAAAGCTGTCCCCATATTTATTGATACGATTCGCAAAGCTGTTCTCTTTACCAACCGCAATCAGAGCTTGCTGCACGTTACGGAGTTGACCTTCCATAGCTGCCAACTTAGCATTCTCACGTTCAATCTCAGCAGCAGCCTTGTCGAATTTAGCCGTACCAGGTTCGAGAGTATCAAAACTTTTCTTCATCTGGTCCAAGACTTTTCTTTGCGCTTCAATCGCTTGGCCAAGTGTCTTGTACTTAGCTTGAAGCAAGTCTGTGTTTTTCCCGTTATTTTTAAGGGAGCTGTCTAGCGCCTTTACATTGCTTTGAAAGTATTTAACCGCATTCTTAGCACCATTTAGAGTAGGATTGAACTTCGACACGTCCAGCCCTAGCTCGATATACATTTGACCTAACGGCGTTCCACCTGCCATTCAAATCCTCCTTTTTAAATCATTTCTAGAAAGTCAGCAAGATCCATGACTTCCTCAGTTTTAGCAGATTCAGTTTCACCAAGAACACCCATCAAGTCCTCCCAACTCGTATCCATCACATCACGAATACTCATTCCATATGGACCCTCAGTAGCTTGCTTGACAAATCCATAAAACCTTTTCAGCGCTTCACTTGGCTTTATTTTTTCTCCTTTGGGTCAACATCACCCACCAGATGAGAGTAGATGTCTGCAAATACCACAAAAATATCTGCCATATCCGTGAATTTCAAAAGTTCTTCCACTTCCAAATCTTCAAACAGTGAGGCGATAAATTCCAATTGCTTGTCTAATTTCTCTACCTCTGACACATCAGATGATAGTGCTTCATTGAGAATCAAGTAGTCGCGATAGTCCTTGGTAGTAATTTCCTTACTGGTCTTTTGAACATCTTGACCCTTTTCATTTTTAATTAAAAATTTAACCTTAGCCATTTACTTTCCTTTCTAGAAAAAAAGATAAAAAGAGAGCTTGCGCCCTCTTCCTACCCTGCAGCAACCATTTTAAGTTGCCCTTTGAATTTTTTGAGCTTAGCATCATCTTTACCAATGTATTTCACATAGTAAAGACCATTTGTTTCAGTGTCATCACTTGCAATAGCAGCGAAACTCAAGCTGTCATCTGGAAGTTCTTCTTGCTTATCTTTAAGCGTTTCAAGTTCTTCAGCGTCCATTGAGAATTGTCCTTTGAAGAATCCGACTTGTGCCTGAGTCCCATTTGCAGTCTGAGACTCAAGCATAACAGCGCAGTATGGAGCAACTGTATCAGCGCCAATACCAATAATTTCATCTTTGACTTGATGTCCTAGGATTTTAGCGAGTACTGTTGAAGGAATATCAACCGCAGTTAGTTCCATCTTCACATCGCCAACACCACGGTTTGATACGTGATAAGCGACATCACTACCATATGTTTTTACTGGATCACTTGCAAGACCTGAAATTTTAGCGGTACGAGTCGCACCTTTACCGGTTTGACCTTCAATTACAAAAAGGTTTTCTCCAAGTGTCGGATTAGCATTTCCATCCAACACACGAATTGTCATACGTTTAAAACCAACCAATGCCATTTATAGCACCTCTTTCTTTAATTTAGTATTCTTCATATAGAGCACTCTGGCCTTTATAGGTTCGAGCATCCACATAGCGTTTGATTTCTGGAATCCATTCATCCAAACCACCAACAGTTTGATAAAATCCTTGGTCTTCCATAATCTTTTCAATTTTTCTTTGGAGTACTTTGCACTCCGTATAGTCAATAGACTCTACATTGACCTGATAGAGAAATGTCTTAGCCAGACTCGTATTACTACCATGAACCGCCTGCATCGGCGGACCAACAGGTCTAATGACGATGCTTGTCTCATTGCTTAGTAGCGAGTCCGGACGATTAAAAGATTTGATACTGATTCCAGCTAAAGTCTCATCTTTTTTCAAAGCCTCATAGAGTTCATCAAACTTATCTTTAACCATCTAAAACCCCTCCGTCTTCAAATGACTAGCGATTCTGTATTTGTATGTTTTAGCATGAGCCTCTGAAAATCGTCTGATGACACCGAACCCCTTTGGATGCGGATTCTTACCATATCCAAACTCATTCAAGTGAACCAAACGCCAGCGAGAACCCTCACCAAAACCGATTTTCACAACAGGAACACCACTAGCAAGACCCGTCACACGTCCAGCGGTAGCACTTTCAATGGTTTCTCCAGTATCTTTATAGACCTGCAGAGCACCTTTGAACTCTTCTAGAGTCTCGTTTGCGACTGCTTTTAAAGCTCGACTCGTAGCACGTTTGACCTTGTTATTACCAAGGTGTACCTCGATATTTCTCAAAACATCGTCAAAGCCTTTCAATTCTGCACCACTAGACATCTTGACCACCACCAATAACGACTATCAAAAAATCCCGATTATCAAAATCAGGACGAACATCGATAATTTGCCATTTTTCACCACTGAGACGGTTGTCGCCAACTTTTACAAAATGCTCATTCTTCGGCTGATAATCAGACAAAGGATCACGAATTTTCAGAGTCATCTTAGCTTTCATTGACTTGCCAGTTGCGATTTCAATGTCTTTGAAACTAGGAGAGTAAACTTGCCCCATTGTGTAAAAAGCCTTCTCATGACTCACATCACGACCATGAAGCCCCTCCTCGACTTTAGAAGTATAGAAAGTCAAGGGGGTTCTCAGGTCTCCGTTTTGAGCCTCTGGCTTTTTGTAACGATAGCTAGGGCGATTAGTATGATGAAACATCAGACATTGTTACTTCTGGTTGTTTTTCTGACCATTCAACAAAGCCAGGCAATGCTTCGTTGATTTCATTGAATCGCTCTTTTGACGCTTCAAATTCTTGACCAACAGAACGAAAGACTCCTTCTTTGAGGTCGTAAAAGCCTTTTAAAACCTTAATCATGTTTTTCCTCCAGTTTGTAATTTTCTAGTGATAATGCCATCAAATCTCCTTGAAAGTTTCCGTAGAAAAATTCAACTTGGTCATTGTAGACATATCGAGCACGTTCTAAAATAAGCTCTCTCACTCGTGGATCAGCAGAGTCCTTACTACCGACCAGACTGAGGATGGCTGACTCAGAACTTTCCAACATTTTAGAGAGGTTGTTATCCTCTCCAGTATGAAAAATCCTCATCCGCTCCTTGAAAGATTTAAGGAGTGGATGAAGTTGTTCTTCTGGAGTCATGGTTCAACTCCTAGATTAGGCTTGAGGAAGTTGTAGAGTCCAGACTGCTGCAGTCTTTTCATCGTGAGCCTTACCATAAGCAAATTGCTTAGCAGTGTAGAGGTTCAAATCTTCCAAAGCATAGGTTTCTGTGTAGCGACCGAATGAAATACCGCCACCGACAAAGGCATCATAACGACCTTTGACAAATGTAGTGACTTTACCAGCAGTCTGCGCCACGGATTCAACCAAGATAAGGTTAAATGGCATCGCAGTGATATAAACTCCTTGAGCATTCAACGAAGTGTATTGTTTCTTTACATCCCAAGCATCAGCTGGGTTAACAACCATCACAAGGTTGCCTTCTACTGCAACTGGAGTTGTTCCGTCCGCTTTTACAGAGTGATGTTTATAAACATTTGTCAATTCTTTGACTACGGTTGCTGAGTCAGCAAAAGTCAACTTAGCAGTTTGAGCTGTTTTTTCAGCATAAGTTGTCTTATTGCTTTCAACAGTCCCTGAGAGAGTACGAGAAAGACCGATAGGTTTGTTGTCTCCATCGCCGTTCAAGAAAGCAGCTTCAAGGGCAGCGGCAAAGGCTTCTGTAATTTGTGCAGAAACAAATTTTTGCAACCAAGCTGGACCAAATTTTTCGGCATCTTTTGGAATCACAACGAAAGCAGTCAACTTGTGTTGAATTGCTTCTTCATCGTTGAATTCTTGTTTAAGTTGTCCTTCGATTTCTGAATTGATTTTGCCCCAAACAGCTTGACCAGTTTGCTCTGATTTAAGGAATTTCAAACGGATACCAGCATTTTTAAGGCCGATATGCTGAAGGAGTGAACGTGCCATAACCATATCTTCAAAGATACGGTCGATTGTTTCTTGTGGGAAGAGTTTTTCAACTCCCTTAGGTGCGGCTTTTTCAATGTTATTGAAAAACTCACGAGCTTCAGCGGTCAGCTTAGCATCGTATGGATTTAAGGTTGAAACTTCTTCACGGGCAGCATCACGAGCTTGAGCCATCATTTCATTTGTCATGGACTCGATCATGTCATTGTATAGCTTCGCTTGTTCTTCTTGAGGTGCACCATTTGCAACGGCATCCAAAAATGCCTGACGTTGTTTTTCAAATTGGTTAGATAATTGCATTGTCATTCTGTTTTTTCCTTTCTTAAAACATAAAAAGACCGAACCCTTTAGGAACAGCCGTGTCTGTGTTATTTTCTGGACTTTCTGGAAAATTGAATTTCTTCTGTAGAAATTCGCTATTTTCGAAAGCCTCTTTTTCAATTTGTCTAGCTTCTAGCTTATTAGCCACCAGTTCTGCGATTTTATCAATATCCGGTGTCATTGCTGACCTCATTTTCTCGATAAAATCACTTGGAATCATAGGAGTTTCACTCGCTACTAGAGTCGGAGCAACTTCGTTTGTAAACATAATCTTGTCTACAAATCCATGGTTCAAAGCTGATTCAGCATCAAACCAAGTAGTCTTATTCATCAATCCAAGCAAGTCATCAAGAGCCTTACCAGTCTTATGAACATAGGCACTAGCAATAGATTTGTTAAACCCTTCTAGTACCCCAGCTTCATGAAGCAAAGTATTATGGTCTCCATTTACTTGCGTTGAAACATTGTGGATCATGATTTGGGCAGTCGGACTGATTTCAACCGTATCTCCTGCCATTGCAATCACGCTTGCTGCGCTTGCTGCAATACCGACAATTTTCACGGTCACATCACCTGGATACGATCGTAGAGCAGTATAGATTTCACTACCAGCATAAACATCTCCACCGCCCGAATTGATATGAACCTCAATCGGTTCACCACTTTCAGGGAGGACGACATCTTTTGGAGCGGTAGCTTCCCACTCAAGCCAGTCATAAATCCAGCGATCATCGTTAGAAATAATCGTACCCTTAATCGGAATTACTTTCATCTTCTTTCTTACCTCCTTTCTCTAACTGTTCACCAAGTTGATAGTTTTTGGTGATGAGGAATTTATCGCCACCAGGGACAGATTCTAAGCCAAGTTCAGAGCGCACCTCGTTTCGAGTCATCGCCCCAGAAGAAATAAGCTTATCAATGTTTTCAGCAAGTGCAAACTTATCTTTCTGACCTTCGCCGATGATTAAAAATAGATTATTACGCTCGTATTGCCGTCTTGACACTAAAGCGAAATTAAGTCCATCACTCATTTTCTTAACGAGTGATTGGTAACAATAACTATTGAACATCTTTTGGCTATTTTCAAGATTGGCCATATCGCCATGACTTAAGGCTGTTGGAATCCCTAAGATATCAGCGACCTCATCATCAAATTGCCGACGAAGTTTCTTCAACTCATCAACAGAAATATTTGAAGTCCCTGTTGTATTCGTATGCTCAGTGTATTCCATTCCATCTTGAGCTGGAACAATGGCAATCGTCTTAGTGCTAAATGATTTAAAAAGACCATCAGCATATGATTGGAGTTTATCACGCATCTGCTTATCAAAACTCCCATTGTTTTTGGTTTTCAGAGTTCCTCTGATTTGATTATTCCTAGCCAAGGCCTCGACCAAACGAGTGTGCAACTTCTCGTAATCAGCAAATAAGTCAGAAATATAATCTTGCAGTCGATTATTGTTGTACTGTAAGAAAATCACTTCACTCATCCGAAAACGCTTCTCAAAGGTGAATCCTCTACAAGTTACAAACTCAAACACATCATCATAAACAGCATATTTAGTCCGTGTATAAGAGTCAGCAACAAGCAACTGGTCATCAGTTGTAAGAAAGATTAGGACCTCATTCTTAGTGATCAACCTATAGACGACCTTTTGCCAAAACTCTGACGCAGATTCATTTTTGTTTGGCCTTACATTCAGCAAGTAGTCCCAATCAGAAGGCTTAACCTTACCGTTTTCTTGATACTTAAATGCTGACTTAGCAAAAATTCGAGCGATGAACTCGGCTGACTTATCAATCGCTAAGCTTTTAAGTTGCAGATTTCCAAACATCCGCTCAAGATCCTCGAACTCAAAACCAACCTCTGGCACTTCACGCTTAAATAAATTCAGTAACCCCAATGCTCTTCCTCCTTTCTTTTAATTTCTGCCGACCACCCACCCAAATTTATTTTTAATTAAAACTCCCAGCTATCAATCATATCTAGGAATTCCCCAACATTCGACTCTTGCACAAGCTCACGCTTGTAGAGAGCAGCTATCAAAGCATGAAACCCATCTGTCTTTCTTCTAACAGGTTCTTTCTTCAAGAAACGCTTATTGCCATCCTTGTCCTCTTTGACGTAGGTGTTATCCGTATACCAAATCATAGAGTTGTCACCCTCAAAGATAAAACGCTCATTTGCAAATCCATCTTCGATAATTGGCGCAACCTTGGATTGAATCGCCCCTGGATTTCTCAAAAACTCATATTCAAACCCAACCTCTTCCAAAAGCGGTTTTAACAAATCCATTCTAAAACCATCGGCACATACAAGCTCAATCTGATAAAAATTTCTCCATTCTTCCAGCTTGGCTATCAAAAGTCTAGGATCAATACTCGGACCATCAACGATTGTAAACAAGCCTTTGTCTGCCCATTCTTCAATAGGGGCTTTTAGTTTGAAAGCTTTCAAAAACGCTTTACGAGCAAATGAATGTTGCTTCCAGATAAATTCATCCCCATTCTTAAATAGCAATCCCACACTCGCAAAGTCTCGAATACTGGCATAGTCAAAACCTGCAACACATGAGCGCCCCTTTAAGTCGATACCAGGAGACCGTAGACAAGCTAGTAACTTATCCCGAGAGGTGACATCTTTCTCAAGGTCAGCTTCAGGAAGATTCATCCGTTTTGTCATGAACTCCTGACGGCCAGATGGCTCCAACTCAAGGTCATCATAGTCAGCCTTGGTTCTAGCAAGCAACCTTTTAGCGTAAGGAGTGCTTTCATCCAACATCGGATTTGCCTTTGGCCAGTTCTTCATGTCATCCGCCTCATCTGCACTATCAAGCTTGCAGATAAAGGGGAATAGCCTGAAATCATCAACATCTCCATTCAAGATTTGCATAGACTTCTCTATCAGCTTGTCGTAAAATCCCTCACGCACATATCCATTCGTACCATTGTAGAAAGTCCGAGCATGAGCAATCTTACCAAGACCAGACCTTTGAATCTTCACAGCCTTATCATCTTCAAACTGGTGAATCTCATCAAACTCTAGACAGCCATCACGAGCAGAGTCCATAGTTTTTGGATTGTTCGTCCGAAAAGAAAAGACCGAGTTGTTCGCTCGACCTGTAATAGACATTTTAGTTAGATAGAAATGGTCCTCAAGACCTCGCCTTTGAATAGTCTCATAGACCTCCTCAAACGAAACCTTACCTTGTTTCTCAGAGTTAGCAGTGATGGTCACATCATAATCTCTGATAGGGTAGATAGGACTTATAAAAAATGAAGATCTAGCAGACATGAAACCATTCTTACCGCCACCACGAGCAAGAGTATATAGATACTCGTCAAAGTGTGGCTCCCCGTCCTCTTTCCTAAAAAGAAAAATAAACGGAGTCAAGAAAAGTTGGTACTTCGCCAAAGGGAAAAAATTCTTTTCCGCAAAACGAATGAACTTGTCAATTAATTCATTATCAAAATATAGATCATCACGAGGATAGATTTTCTCCTTAATGATTTTAAACAGCAACTTTCTTTCCTTGTTGACGACAATTTCCCCACATTCAGCCATTTTGATATAATCATCTACCAACGGATGAGAAATCATAAGAGATCACTTCCAGACGTAGGTTTCTCAACAGGCGAGTTTTCCACCTCAAAATCAAACGACCGCTCAATAGCCAAAAGCTGATTGCTTGTTGTGTTGATTTCCTTGATGAGAGAATTCGCTTTTTGGAATCTTTGTTGACCATTATGAACAGTGATGACCAATCCGTCTTCATGAAGCTTAGCTTTCAGCTCATAGAGAAGTTTGACAAGATAGATATAGCGATTGACTTTTTCATACTGAACCGCATCCTTTTTTCTAGGACTAAAATAGCCGATTTTAGAAAGTAGCTGATTTTCTAATTCTTTTATATTTTTTTCCGAGTATTCTTCCATTACCCCCCACCCCCTTTAATTTTTTGTTAAAAATTTGGACAGTTGACCCCTCCCACCGGTTCCCAAAACCTTAAAAATACTGGATTTTTTTGACCGGGGGGTGTTATCATCCCCAAAATTCATCTGTTCTGAAATTTTTCTCAATCAGTTTTTTAGATTTTCGGAATTGAAAGCGTCCATGACGTTTATTGTGACATTCTTTGCATAGAGTTCGTAGGTTATCAAGCTCAAGAGCGAACTCTGGATAGAACTCTAGCTCTTTGATGTGGTCAACTTCTAGGTTCTCTGTTGTAACTTTGCCTTCTTCTCTGCACCAAACGCATTCGTAGTGATCGCGTTCAAGTGCAAGTTTGCGAAGTTCTCTCCATTCGCCGGAATTATAAAACTCTGTTCGATCTGCTCTGGTTGAAACTTCAATCATTTGATTATTGATGTTGATGCTTTGAGCTCGAATTTGTTTAGCTTGTCAATACAATTGTTCAAGTGTGCGATTGCTTCACAACATTCTTTAGTTAACTCTTTTAATTCTGAGTCATTTTCAATTTTGACTCCAACCACAATTTTTCCTAATGGTTTTTGTTTAGTCGTTCTTTTATTAAAAAGTCTTTTAATAATACCTTTCATAACTATGTAAACTCCTTTGTTTTTACTCTCTCAATTCCTTGTTTTACATATTCTAATGAATTCGCTGCATGAGTTTTAACTCAGACTTATCAAGCGTTTATCTTACGTGCTTGAAATGAAATCATCATAACCCCAAAACAATGAATTGATAGTAAAATAAAAAAATTAAAAGCCTTGAAACTTAGTCATGGCTCTGTCTTGTGAATCTTGATTTTTTCCTATGTATCGTAATGAAATACTTTGGCTTGAGTGATTCAGTAGGTCCATTATCAGAGCGACATCTTTGGTTTGCTCGTACATGAATAAGCCAAATGTTTTTCTCATCGAATGAGTAGCTATGTTTTCTAGACCGACTTCTTCCGCAGCTCTTTTAATAATCTTGTAAGCTGTGTTAGGTTTTATATGCTGATGCTTTCCGTTTCGACTAGGAAAGAGGAAGTCTTCATCTTTCTTGTCTTTGATGTACTGTCGCATAGCGTTCTTGAATTTCTTTGGCATCTTTCGTTTGGTTGGCTTGTCTGTCTTTTCATCAACAATCTGGACATGCCAGCCTTTAACGTGCTTTACTTTCAGTTTAACAATGTCACCAATACGAAAACCCAGATTAACACCAGACAAGAAGAGCATGAGGTTACGTTGTCTATCTGACTCTTTGACTGCGCTATGCAACGTCAGCCATTCAATCATAAGCTGAACATCATCTCTATTTCTGATTGGTTCAACAACTACCACATATCCTCACCTCCTTTTTAGTGCACAAAAAAAGCAGAGGTTTCCTCTCTGCTTTTGTTCATGATACTAATTTACCACATTCTTTTTGTCAATTCTATATGTTTTTTTGACAACTTTACATAAAGAGCAAATTTGAAAGTGTATCGAGAATCACTTCACGTCTTCTGTAAATCTGTTTGCTGTGTCTATACAAGTACCCAGTTTCTCCATTCTCCATAATGTGCCAAACTTGAATCCAGTCGTATCCAGTATGTTCTCCCCAGCGAAGATAAAAGATTTTTTTGTCATCTGGTTCTAGATTCTCTAGTAATTGGGAAATAGCGTTTTGGAGATTTTCTAATCTTAAAATCATAGGATCACTTGCATAAGTAACCGCTAGATTCTCCGACCTGTTGACGAATGTCCCACTGCCACTTGCTCCAGTATCATCAATACCAGGAACAGTAAGGTGCTTAACCTCGTACAATCGTTCTAGTTCATGCCTTCGTTGACCGATAAGTTTGTCAATCTTCAAGTACTTATCATCGAGTTCAAACTCAAGATAATCCCTTCGTGCTTTTGTTAAGTTCTTTTTGACCAAACCTTACCTCCCATGTATCTTTTGGATTTAACCCACTTGATAATCTTACCATCATTATTGTTGTTGAAATAATCCGGCAATCTTGCCGTTTGGCTTTCTTTATAGACCACTTTTTCAACGACCTGGACTCCAGGCATCATTTCATCATCTATCCATCCAACTAACCAAGCAGGATTCACGTCATATGTTTTAGCAATCATTTCAATTTGCTTAATCGACGGATATCCACCTCGCTCATACAAATGGATTGTATTTTGTGAAACACCTGTCTCTTTCGCCATCTGTCCTACAGATAGACATAGATCCTCTCTAAGTTCTTTCAACCTTAGCTGCATGATATGAAACTCCTTCTAAATCACTATTTTGTTAAATTCTTCCAGGCACATGTTCGACCAAATGAAATGATTACTTTCTAAAAGCTTCTCGCTCCCCATTTTTTCAATTCTTTGATAAAGCCTGATTTTAAACAACGCTTGATTTTGTTTCGAAAACCTAATTCCTTTTACTGGCAATGTTGCTATAAACGATAATGCTTCGCCATAAGCACGAATTACACATTTTGCTAATATCTCACTATTTTCCCCTTCTCTAACAACAATTGACACATTAATTTGTTCGTAATTTAAAACCTCAGCGAATTTGACTCTATCTTGTTTGTTGTCTGTCTTTCGAAAGCCTGAATATGGATGTTTTTTAGGTTTCATTGCCTGCCCTTTCAAATAATTCTTCCTTCAAATATCAGAGTGATCGTTCCTGTACCGTCTTTATTCTTAGATACCAAAGCACTACAATCTGAACCAAACTCAACTCCCTCAATTGTGACACTGCGCTTCACGCTATCAACGTTGATGATAGAATCATTTGATGTTTTTATTCTCATGCTCCATCTCCTCAATCAGCCAGTCAAGGTTCTTTCTGGCTTTCTTTAGGTCCTCAAGACCGTTCTTTTTTTGGTGTCGTAGTATATACTTTAAGCTGTTACCCATAAAAAAACCTTTCAACTGCTCGTCTGTCATGAAGTTTCTTAGAGCATCGATAGATTCCATGCCGTATCTACCTTGGTAATGGCTTGGGTTGTTTACGTTGTCTGTCATATCAATTCTTCCCATAATGTTTATTTGCTCCATATAAATAATAAGTACCATCCTTGCGCTTGTTCACGTAATACGCGTATTGCCCATCTGGACTAGCGTAGGAAATCTGCTTCTCTCCTGCCCAGCAACCGTTATCACGCATCATGTGGCAATTTTCCATAATCCATTCTACGTCAGGCATCTAGTAACTCCTTGTTCTCGTAGATATTGCCGATGATTTGACTGTTTTTAAGCGTTTCTGGCTCAAAAGGACTAATATTGTCTGGATCAGCGGCATTAATACATTCAACATAAAATCCTAGACCATCATGCAATATACCAAGTATATGACCGTTGTTCTTAGATGTTTCAAGGTATTTATAACTTCCAAATTTTACAATCATTTTTATGCCTTGTATTTCAAGGACATCCCCCTTAAAGATTTCCTGACTATTCTTGTCAAGAATTCCTGTTGATTGCATGATGGTTGCATTTTCGTTTTCAAGATAAAAGTCAAAACTATATCCACAAACACATCTTGTCTTATCTTTTTCAAAAACGAGAGCTTTCACTCTTAACATTTGATTAAGGTCTGGAAGCCAAACCCTAAATTTTGGTATCATACCAAGTCCTCCTCTTTGACGAAACTACCGTCTACCATCTTACCCTTACGGTCTTTAATCTCATTCCAAGCCATCTGGAAGCAATCAGCAATAGACCAACCTTTCTGCTGGCAATAAATCGTTAATACTACCAAAATATCGCCCACGGCATCCTTGCCCTCATCATCCCGTTTCTTGAGATGTGCCTGCGCTAGTTCGCCTGCTTCTTCAAACAGCTTCAATGCTTGGGCCGTGCTATTTTCGGGATTGTCTAACCCTCGTTCTTTCGCCCAATGCTCAACATGATGCGCTAATAGTTCCATATTTGTTGTCATAACCTCACCTCATCCCCGACTTTCACTTTTTCGTATACTTCCTTCGTGACCACGAACACCCCGTAATCACGAATTGTGACAGTATACAACTTGCCATATCGTCCTTTCTCTACGACTTTACCGAATATCTCAGCGCCTTGATTGTCCGCCTTATAGACGACAATCGGACGCTTTTGTTCTAGTTCTGCAATCCTGCCCATCTGCCAGATGTTCAATCCAGCAGATAATAAAATCCATATTGCGATAAATCTTTTCATTCGTTTGCCTCCTTCTTCAATTTAAGGGCAATCTCTAAGTAAAAGTCTTGATCGGGTATCTCTAACATCGCTGTATTGGTTTTACCGTCAGACTCAACGATAATTTCTCCGATTGCCAAAACTAAGTCTCCAATTGTGCTATTTAGCGTAAGGCTCATTCTGTTACCTCCTCAAAGCGCCCATCTATTTTTGGACTTATTTCTTTTGAAATAGGATTCTTCTTTTCTTTTTTCTTCTGCTTGTGATATTCACTGTCTTTATTAAAGACAATATCTTCATTTTCAATCAGTTCAGGAATGAAGCATTTAGATGGATATTGTTCTGGTCGTTTCATCACTCCATCTCCCTACTCTTAATTTCTCTAGTGAGTCTATTTTTTAAAACATGACTTGTAAAATAAATACCGTCTGCATATGTATAGTAATCAGCGGTTTCTTCAACCCACTGACTTCGTGTGTAAGGGTATCTGTTTGGTCGCTTCATGTTACCACCTCATATATAGATATTTCGTATCGATATCTTGTCTTAAAATACAATCTCTCAATGACCTCAAATCTTCTAACGCACTACTTACGGTACCCCATTTGTTCTCAGGTTCATACTGCACATACTTTTCAGGATACTGTTCCAGTTCTGAGATACCACGTTGAATGTTTTCAAAAATCTGATCAACATTGTAGATAGTACCTTGTTTGAAATCCCAATCCATAGCAACCCTAAACATTTTTCCAAGATTGTAAGTTGGAGAACTATTTTCAGGTTCATCTATGCAAATATAATCTCCACTTTCTATTTTTCCTAAGATTTCCAAATCATAACTCATCTACCTGCCTCCTCCGAAGCATACTGCAACCATACTAGGCACTCGTATAGATCCCTTGCTTGCCTTTTGATGTTGCTTAATGATTGACTGCTCAATTTATCATCATTTTGTAAGACTTCTATCTTGAGATTTAAAATAGCAGCAGACAATTCTTTTTCTTTTTTAAAATTTTCACTACATGACATCACTCCACCTCCTTGATATCATCTTTTCCGATATCAATGACCTCTTCAAGATATTCCTTTGAACACCAGTCGTATTCAACGCATTGTCTAATAAATCTTTTTTTATAAAAACAATGCTCTATGTATGCGATCGGGAATAGCAAAGCAATAAAAGGTGAACATATAATCAAAAATAAATAAATAGCACTTGCACAGATTCTTGAGTCTGCAATGTATTCATAAAAATCTACTAAATCTTTTATTTTTTTAAAATGCCTGATAAAAATAATATAGTTCTTTCTTTTCATTTCGTTACTTCCTCATAAAAATTTTTCATATACTTTTATAAAACAAAGCCCTTTTAACTCGAAGTAACGAACTTCTAGTTACTTGTAGCATACGTGGAATTAGAGCATCATGCGCTTTAAAACGTATTAACTCCTTTTCAAAATCCACATAGGCCACTTCATCAACATCTATAAATTCTTCAACCAAACCATCATTCGTGATTACATCTACAACTACACTTCCAAACATCACTCCACCTCCTGCACTTCTACCCCCTCACAATCGAAAATCCAGCCGAAGCCATTCGAAACTACTTCCTTTTTCGTGAGTTTATAGCACTTTTCTGAAAAAAAAGTACTTTTTGTAAAAAGGAGTACTACGGGAGAAAAATGTCCGTATTTATCTGCTAAATTTGCATTTTGATTGACAAGATATAAGTCCCCGTCGTTTTGGTTTAGAAGTTTAATTTCGTATTTTTTCTCCTTTTCTACTATGTAGCCGTCAAGCCAAGCGCGAGCGAAGAGGTCTCTGTTAGATTTCTTGTTATACCATTCTGTGAATTCCTTAGTTCCGTTACCCCAAGTATAATGAAGCGCATCTTCTAGTTCTGGGCTTTGTTCTCTTGCTCCTTCAATCACATCCGCCACAAACTGCGGTACTTTGACTTGATTCAACTCACGTCGAATCTTATCAGCATCTTTCAATTGATTGCCAACCCATTCTCCCTCAAGTTTGCCTTGCTCGTAACCCTCGCGCCATTTTGCATGACTGAAATCTTTCTCAAATTCACCCATGATGGCCTTTAGCCAAACTTCACGATCATGCACTGGCAATTCTCGCAATCGAGCTAGTATGTTCTTGACATAACGAGGTGCTTCGTCTGCATGGCCTGTTTCTGGTTCGTCTAGCTGTTCTAAGTCTTGTAAAAAGATTTGGCGCGCTAGCTCTGCTCCTTCAGTATTCCATACACCCTCAAGTTTTTTATACTTCTCAACCAATTCATTAAGTTTCATCTTCCAACTCCTTTATTTTCTTCTTCCAGTTTTTCACTTTCTTTTTAAGCAAGTCACGTTCCTCAGATCTGCTAAAAGCAAGCGATTTAACGCACGGCTTAGATAGTTCTGCTATCCTTGCCTCCGTCTGCTCGATTGTGCGTTTCAATCCTTCAATTACTGTCTGTTTCCTATATTCCATGGTTTATCTAACCTGTAAAAATCCAGCTCTTGCCCCTCATGGCTCAAAGACACAAGAGCTAGCAAATTCTTTATACGTCATTCGTCCAAGTCTGACGCATATTCTAGCTCGCTTTTAACGTGGTTCGCGGCACGTTGATTTTGTTGCTAAGTAATAGCAATCTACAGCGCCATAATCAAAACGTACTTCGTCTTTTCCGATATATTTTTTAAATCTTGGTCTAGTAATGCCAGAGAAAGCCCATTGATGTTCTTTCATATGCTCAATGAGTTCATCGACATTGTCAAACGTGCCAAGGTAAAACTTGCAGTGCCCGTTGTAGACGAAGTAAAGATTTAACATCAATACCTCCTAAAATTTCATAAAAGCCATCCAGTGAGTTGTCCCACGTTGCTGACCGAAAAGCGGTTGATGCGGAACCAATTCCAAAATTTCTTTAACATTTACTTGAGCATCAGACCACTTGAAAATAAGTGTTCCTCCTGTTTTCAAAACCCTAAAACATTCTTCAAAACCTTGTTGTAAATCTAATCTCCAAGTCAACAAGTCTAGTTGTCCATATTGCGCACGCATGAATGATTTCTGACCAGCCCATAGCAGGTGTGGTGGATCAAATACAACAAGGTTGAATGTTTCATCATCAAATGGCATATCTCGAAAATCTGCAACAATGTCTGGCTTAACATTGATTTTCTTTTTGTGAATCTCAAATTCCTCTTCACGTCTATCCATGTATGTTGTGTGTGGTTCATTTTTATCAAACCAAAACATTCGAGAGCCACAACACGCATCTAGTATTCTGATATCTTTCATCACTCCACCTCAATTGGATAAAAGTTCCCAAAGGAACCCCTCAATGCCTTGCCAACTTGTAAGGCTGCCGCCCGAGAGACGAACCGCAAGGCTTTCTTCTCCTCTGAACATGAAATGTCCAAGCCTGTCACACCGATAACTGCGGACCTCAGAAACGGCTTATCCTCTCTTGTTCCATGCTTTAAAATAAACATCAGCCACCTCCATTCTAGAAATATTGCTTCCGCTTGTTTGTCAAATCATTAAAAATCATCAAATGGTCTTTATCCACACCCTTCATCAGTCTGGACATAAAGGGTCTGCCATATCTTTTCTGAATATCAGCAGAAATTAAATTCGTAGTAATGATTGTATTTGAACGCTTATTCAGGATATTGTAGAGAATAGTAAACGACCATTCGCTATCCTTCTCCATTCCTAAATCATCCAAAACCAAAAACTTAGCACTCGCAATTTTATTGACCAGAAACTCTTCCTGACTAAAATCAGCTTTAATCTTCATCAGCAAGTCCGTCACGTTGATGAAAATAGCAATCTCTTTCGTGTACTCAGATAAGGCTTTGACCATAGCAAAGGCCAAATGGCTCTTGCCAGTCCCAGGTTCACCCTGAAGTACAATATTGTTCCTAGCACCCTCAGACCACTCACGACAAATCCGCTTTGCAAAAGCTAGCTTTTCAGCTTCTTTTTCGGTTGGTGTCTCAAAATTGTCCAAAGTCGCATTTTTTAAAACCTCATCATAAAGAGAGAACTTTTCTAGATAGTACTTCCTTTCTCGCTCATTCTCAGCGTTAGCCAGTTCATTCACTCTTTCCTGATTTTCTTCATGGATCCGCTCAGATTCACACATGCGACATACAACACTATCAGTCCGCAATATCTTTATCAAAGGAATTTTGTGCTTTTCGCAAAGATCTTTCTGTTGTTCTGTATTCCTGTGATAAGATAAGGCAATCTCCTCAAATACATTGTCTACCATGAAAGACGACCTCCACATTCCTGCCAGCTGGCCATTTCAGACAAGCAGGAAACCACTTGATGAATTGGCTGGTTTGCTAAAAGAGTTTTCTTCTCGTAGCTTAACGGATAATAGTCAATCTCGAATTGTTCAATTAGTTCTAGTACCCCCATTCGTCCTTGGCCTCCTGTTCTTCTTTCTTATCCTTGTTCTTCTTTTCTGATTGACGAACCTGTTCAACAGTGGTGACATTGTTCATTTGCCAATTTCTTAAAATCCCACCTATATATTTGATGTTGGGTTTTCCAGAGTTGATAGCAATCTTCAGTGCTTCTTTTACCAAATCCACATCATTCTCATTTAGTAGATGATTTATTTCTTCAATCTCAAATCCAGATAAGAGTCTACGAAATTCAGATTGAAAAAGTTCTAAGATATTTTCTTGACCACCACTACTATTAGTAGTAGTAGTTATTCTTTTCTTATCTTTATCTAATCTATTCTTATTCTCATCTTCTTCTAGTGCGTTACCGTCCGTTACTGTAACGTTACCTGTAACGTTACCAAGAGCAAGATTTTTCTGTTTTTCACGATGTCTAGCCACACGATTACGTGTTTGTTCCTTGATTTTTTCCATACCATCGATGTTTTGGTGCTTTTCCCAGTTTGGCAAGGTAATGACCCCGTCGATAATCTCGACCATCCCAAACTGCTCAAAGACTCCCAAAGCCATTCTGACTGTATTTAATGGCCTACGAAATATTGTAGCTAGCATTTCATCAGTATAGTGGACCTTATCCGACATCATCAAAAGACCATTACGATTATGTTTTCCAGCTAAAGCGAGGATTTTAAACCAAATAACTAAAATAGCATCATGATCAGGCAAGGCATCAATCAGACAAATCTTTTCATCGTCAAAAATATCCGTTGTGATTTTTATCCATTTAATTTCACTCATGCACTATCCTCCCAATACTTTTCCAAATCCACATTCATCACTGCAGCGAGGTTCTTCTGCTCGGTTAGTATTTGTCTACGGTAAGGAGCAAGCCCAGCTTGTCGCTCCTCCTCGCTTCGTGGTAAGTAATATCCATTTGGCTTCATCTTCTTAGCTACGATAGGGTGGTCAAAATTGACACGCAAGCTTTCGATAGTCTCTTCCAGCTTACGCTTCGACAGTCCGGTTTCTAAGCGGATTTCACTCGCTTGAATAGGCAAATCGAAAGTAGCGCAATTCATGATCATGTTTAACACACGTATTTCCATCTCGCTCATGTCACGGCTAACAGTCATGTCTTTGCCCTCCATTTCCTTGGATTTTGCCGAAAATCCATGGTCATTTCTTTATAGAGTAAACGTCCATTTTCTTCTAAGAGATTCGCGTTTTGTTTACTTAGAAGATCATTATTTCTTGCTTCTTCCTGGTAGTCCTGAGCTAGCTTGTCATAATCTTCGATGCATACTCTAAAATATTGAGGTACATCCTCAATCGTTGAAGAAAGTCCGTCAGGTGGTTGTGTGTCATAAGTTGACTTTCTGTCACACTTTTTCAAGTTTCTTCGTGCAACTTTTCTGAAGTCTTCTACTTCTTCAATGAGTATCACCGTTTTTTGTTCAGTTTCCTCTTCATTTTTATCAGTCAGTAGCAGCAGGATAAAGACCATAATAAAAATCGTTACTAAGCCAAGCAATTGGCTTGATAAAGTTGGTTCTGTCATGTTTAAACTCCTAACATTTTTTCTTTTTTCATATTCTCAAGCATTTCTGCCAGAGTTTCTTTCTTCGTACGATATCGATTACGACTTTTCCATTTAACAAACAAACGAAATCCCTCGTAGTCGATAAATACAATCTTATGTGTTGGATTATCGATGAACTGCTTAAAATCAGGATGCTCCCTCATTTCTGTTGCCCATGCTTTAGCTGTTCCTGTAGTTAATCCTTCCCACCTTTGGCAAAGATGACTATAATCTCCATGTGTTGCTTTTTCATCAACACCAACCGCTTTATAAGTAATTTCTGCTTTTGGCATGGGTTTCCCTCTCTTTCGTGTTATAATTTAGTTAGTTATTTTGATTAGCGCCTGACTTCTGTTAGGTGCTTTTTTGTTTTATCTTAGTTCATCTATGCTGATGCCTAACGCGTCAGCTATTTTTTTAACAGTATCAAAGTATAAATCTTTTACTTCTCCATCTCTTAAACGATAGATACTAGCAGTTCCGATTCCTGCTTTTAAACAAAGTTTATAAACTGTCCAATTTTTCTCTGAAAGCTTTTCAGAGATTTTATCCCAGAGCATATCTGTTTTTCTCCTTTTCTAGCTTTATTTTTATAATTTCTACACTTATATATGCTATTACACTATATATTGTGCCTGTTGTAGGTTTCTACTCCTAATTTACACTATATATTGACAAACATTGTCTTTTATCATATAATATATCTTGACTAGGACCTCTCACCGTTTTAGTCAAAATCTAAACAGAAAGAAATCATAATCATGGATCCTAACCAATTCAAAGACTTTCTTCCTCTTGTTACAGGATTTTTAGGAGGAGCTACTTCAGCCGGTGTATTTGCCGGACCTATTCAAACCTTACAAGATTGGTGGTATATCAATTATGGCCACGATGTTTCTAATCAAGCAGCATTATTGCGTGCAAAAAACGAAATTGATGTTGAGAATCTCAGAAATAAAACGCTTCAAGAAGTGGCTACTATCCCACCAGAGAATGTTCAAGAACCACCCCTAAAAATATTAGGTCCTGCTTTGGAAGCATCTAAGTATTATATTGAAGAAGAAGAGTTACGCTCTATGTTCGCGAAAATATTAGCAAGTTCATTTGACGATCGGAAAAACTCGATTATACATCCGTCTTTCGTTGAAATTATCAAGCAACTAGATATCACAGATGCACGTATTCTCCAGAACTTGAAAGCAAATAATTACGCAATAGAATCCCCGATTCCTTGCATGAAAGCTGTAATAAAATACGACGATGGTACTAAAATAATATTTCCAATCATTTACTTTATAGATGGAACCGAAGGGATTGATGAACTCGCTCCTTCTTTAACGAACTTAGAACGACTAGGCCTTTTAAAGATTAAGAGTGATACGTATTCAACGAACGATTCAATCTATGATTTTATTAGAAACACCCCTCTTGTTCAACATATTCTTCAAAACTATCCAGAAATTAGTATTAAAAAAATGTGTTTTTCCATCACTCCCCTCGGGAAGAATTTTTTGGAAGTTTGCTTGTAATTGATTTAGCAAATTCTTCTACACTTGATTTTTCAAAATCCATATATTTTTTGTATAGTTCATTTACTTTATAAATGTGGTAATGCATCATAGTAGATGTTACAATAAAAGATGTCAGAACTGATATAATAAATGTTTCCATTTCTTCTCCTTACAATCTGATTGCTTGCAATCTCTCAAAAAAACTAGTGTTTCTTAGAGTATTTTCTACTAATTCAGGGTCTACCTTCACAAAGGTGGACTCTTTTTTTCCACTATACGGATATCGTTTTGGTCTCATTACCTTCCCTCTTACTCCTCAAATCTTTCCCATGACTCGTTGATCCGCAACTTCTTATTAATACGAAGTTTCAAGTCGTCGCTCCCTTTTCCATCCTTAAGCAACTGTGTGATAGCTGATGGACTAACACCTGCTACGATAGCCAAATCAGTCTGTGACCACCCACGTTTTTCAATTCGCTCTTTTACAAGCTCGATCCATTTACGATGTTGTTGGCTCATGTGACCTCCTCCTTTTAATTAGTTAAGTTAAAGAGTTAGTAAATTATTTTATAAAAATGCTTGACAGTTTTTAGCGTATCTGCTAAAATGAAAGCATAATTAAAAACCTTGATAAAACATTATATCTATCAACTTACTTGCTCGCCAAAGCTATTTATTTTTAGATAAGTTTTAACTTCGTTTTTTACTAACTCATTAACTTACAAAAACTATTTTAGCGTAAACGCAAAACAATGTCAACTATTTTTTGCGTATTTTGTAAAATATTTTTTGTCATGTCTTAGAAAGGCTGATAAATCAATGTTTTCTACTTTTGAAATCGTAAAAGATTTATGTGAGAGACAAGGGATTTCGCTAAATACTTTAGAAGATAAGCTACAGCTAGGAAAGAATTCTTTGTATGGGTTGAAAAGAAATCAACCGTCTGCTGACCGTCTACAACAAATCGCAGACTACTTCAACGTGTCCACCGATTATCTGCTCGGACGTACGGATAATCCGAATATTGCGAAGGATGATACAATCGCAGGATATACGTCTGACGACCTCCGAAAGATGGCAGAGAATGCCAAGACCTTCGATGGCAAGCCACTTACAGAAGAAGATATTGACGCGATTCAAAACATCATAGAAATATACTTGAGAGGTAGATAGCCTATGCAGATTGACGACTTTGTGAAATCTTGTGGAGTAACTCTTTACTACTTTGATAAAGATTTGTGGCAACGTCCTGGCATTTATATCGAGGATATCAAAACCATCTTCGTAAATAACAAATTATCTGATGAAGCAATTAAGCGTGTCGTATATCACGAGTTAGGACATCTTTCGCATACTAATGAACTCTATAAAAATAATTATTTCAAGTGCGAAAATGAAGCAAATAGACATATGATTCATAAATTGTTAGAAGAAGAACTCGCGCTATCAGATGATCAACAATCTTTTAACTATTTGCACTTCATGAAGAAGCACAAATTAAAAACCATCACTGATGAAGTGATGGTCATTGACGAATATTATTCTTTGATTAGCTAATTTGGAGCACAGTATGAAAATAGGACCACGAACACCGAATATAAAAAAGAGAGTATCAGCACGTACAACTGGTGCTATAAATCGAAAAGTTAAAAGAGCTACATCTCCATACTATGGACAAAAAGGCGCAGGTTTAGTCAAAGATCCTGAGCGTGCAGCATATAATAAAGTGTACAATCAAACAACTTTTAGTGCTGAAGATGCAGAAAGCTGTGGATACGGATGTGGATGTCTAATATTCATTGTATTAGCTATAGTTATTTATTTCAACATCTTTTAAACTAAAAATCCCCACACTCTCCATCGCCAAATTTTGAGTGTGAGGATATCCTGTATAGTAAAAGGCATTAAAAAGCCCTCTTTACTATACCCATTTTATCAAAAAAGTGAGGTAAATGCAATGTGGATTGAAGAGCTTCCTAATGGAAGATTTCGGTTTGCGGAAAGATATAAAGATCCGTATACTGAAAAAATGAAAAAAATATCTATCGTGCTTGATAGCAAGTCACCCCGTGCAAAAAAAGAAGCACAAAAGATACTTGATGAAAAGATAACAGAAAAGCTCCAAAGTCTTACTACTACTGATATGCTTTTCACGGACGTGCTAAACGACTGGTGGGAACTTCATAAAAAGTCAATCAAACCTTCTACCATAAAGACTATGGTATATGCTGTAGATGAAGTAAAAGAAACTTTTGCGCCTGACGTTAAAATAAAAAATATCACTGCCAAATATACTCAGCAGTACTTCACGGATTCGGAAGAAAATCATATCAAACTCAAAAAGCAAAAGTCTGTACTAAGCATGGTCTTTAAGTATGCACTTGATATGGAGCTTATAGATAGTAATCCTGTTCAGCGTGTAAGACTTCCTAAAAAGGTTGTTACATACGAAAATATGGAAAGAATTGAAGACAAGTTCCTTGAGCAAAGTGAGCTAAAAAGACTTCTGAAAGCCATGAAAAAGTACAACAGGGGGTACCACGTTGCCCGTATGGCTGAATTCATGGCGCTCAATGGTTGCCGTGTCGGGGAAGCTGGTGCCTTAAAGTTTGAGAACTACGATAGAGAAAACAAGACTATCACAATCAATGGTACTTTAGACCCAACCCGCAAAGGTTCTGAAGGTATCAAGACTACACCTAAAACTTTATCATCTATAAGAGTTGTAGACTTGACCAAAAAAGAGATAGAAATCATTGAAGAATTTATTGAACTACATGAAATCAGAAAGAGTACTAATCCGAATTATAAAGACATGGGATTTATATTTGTATCAGCCAATGGCATTCCAATTCATAAATCAAGTATTGGTAAGCTTATGAAAAATGCCAATGCTACTTTAAAGAATCCAATCAACAAACCACTGCACCCGCATATCTTAAGACATACACTGATCAGTACACTTGCTGAAAACAACATTCCTTTAAAAGCAATCACTCAAAGAGTTGGCCACAAAGACAATGGTAAGACTACGATGGAGATTTACACGCACGTTACCAAAAATATAAAATCAAAGGTTGTAAACGTGCTAGACAAAATTTATAAATAGTTTTGCCCCATTTGTGCCCCATGACAGATAAAAAGAAAAACCGCTAGTCCTAAGAATAGCGGTTTAATCATGTTTTTAAGCTACTAATGTAGTTGCTCTATTATTTAAGAGTAACTGAAGCTCCAGCTTCTTCCAATTTAGCTTTGATTTCTTCAGCTTCTGCAGTTGCAACGCCTTCTTTAACAAGTGCTGGTGCACCGTCAACAAGTTCTTTAGCTTCTTTAAGACCAAGACCTGTGATTTCACGTACAACTTTGATAACGCCAACTTTTTTGTCGCCTGCAGATGTCAATTCAACGTCGAATGAATCTTTAGCAGCACCAGCGTCAGCAGCACCAGCTGCAGCAACAGCTACAGGAGCAGCTGCAGTTACACCAAATTCTTCTTCGATAGCTTTTACAAGGTCGTTCAATTCAAGGATTGAAGCTTCTTTAATTTCAGCAATAATGTTTTCAATGTTCAATGCCATTGTTATTTCCTCCAAATATGTTTTAAATTTATAATAGATTTTCGTAGCTAGGCTACGCTGCGTAGCTTAAGATTAAGCTGCGTCTTCTTTGTTGTCTGCAACCGCTTTGACTGCAAGAGCAACGTTGCGCACTGGCGCTTGAAGTACAGAAAGGAGCATAGAAAGAAGTCCTTCGCGGTTTGGAAGAGTTGCAAGTGCAAGAATCTCTTCTTTAGATGCGACAGCGCCTTCGATTGCACCACCTTTGATTTCAAGTGCTTCAGCGTTTTTAGAAAAGTCGTTCAAGATTTTCGCTGGTGCGATAACATCTTCGTTAGAAAATGCTACTGCAGATGGTCCAACAAATACTGATGCAAGTTCTTCAAGACCAGCTTTTTCAGCTGCACGACGCAAGATTGAGTTTTTAATAACTTTATACTCAACTTCGCTTCCACGAAGCTCACGACGAAGAACTGTATCTTGCTCAACTGTCAAACCACGAGCGTCTACAACGACGATAGATGCAGCAGCTTTCATTTTTTCAGCTACTACGTCAACTAGTTCCGCTTTTTTAGCAATAATTGCTTCACTCATTAGTGTGTTCACCTCCGTTATTATTTTGCTTGGGGGAATTTTTCCAAAAGAAAAACGCGCCCAAACCTAGACACGAAAGTACAATACGCTTCTTTTTACATGATACGTTTTGTCCTCGGTAGGATACTTATGAGTCGAGCTCCCCTACTGTCTTAGGCAGTTTTTTCAAACCGTATATAAGTATAGCATAGTCAAAAAAAGAATGCAAGATTTTTGCAAACTTTTTTTAAACTTTTTTCGCTCTTCTTCTTTTAAAGTTCTACTGTCAAGACTTGACCTTGCTTAACAACCTGTTCTCCGCCGATATAAACATCATCTACATCACTGGATTTGACTACATAAACCAGGTGAGAAAGCATATTTTCTTGGGGTTGGAGATGAATTTTCCCTTGTGGTTGAATAACCAGAAAATCTGCTTGCTTGCCAACTTCTAGACTTCCTATCTGATTTTCCATTCCTAGGACCTCAGCCCCTTCGATTGTCAGAGCCTTGAGGGCTGTTTCGATTGGGAATTGACTTGCATCTCCACTCTTCATTTTCTGTAATAATGTGGCTGTTCGTCCTTCCTCAAACATATCAAGATTGTTATTGGAAGCGACCGAATCTGTCGCAATACCAACCGCTACTCCAGCTTTTTGGAGCTGGATGATTGGAGCAATTCCTGAGGCTAATTTAAGATTACTGATAGGATTATGCGCGATAGATACTTGAGACATTGCCAATCGTTCAATTTCTCTCTCGTTTAATTCGACCCCGTGAGCAAATACAGACGGATGCTCTAAGTAACCCAGTTCTTCTAGAAAAGCGAGGGGGCGTTTTCCGAATCGTTTTAGGATAATGCCAGATTCCTCCTTAGTCTCCGCCACATGAATATGGATTGGAATATTTAGTTCTTTTGCCATTTCTAAGCTCATTTCCAGCAAATCTCTACTACAGCTGTAAGAAGAATGTGGAGCTACCATAACCTTGAAATTTGGATTTTTATATCCAATAATTTCCCCAATGATTGCTCGAGTTCTAACAATGGTCTCAGCAGTCGTTTCTGCCTCTGAAGAAAAGAGGGTTGGCGAGAAATAACAACGCATCTTGGAATCTTTCACTGCCTGATAAATCCGCTCAATATCCACACCATTGGGATTATACATATCGTTAAAGGTTGTTGTACCTGACTGGAGCATCTCTGTCAGAGCTTGTTTGACCGCCTTGGTAGTCATGTCGGGTGTAAACTCAGCTTCTGCTGGCCAGATATAGTCATTGAGCCATTCATGGAGATTACTATCATCTCGAATCCCTCTCAAGCCTGTCATAGCAGAATGGGTATGACAATTGACCAAACCAGGCATGATCCAGGCTCCCTGATAGTCTATAATCTGCTCAGCTTGCTCTAAAATCTCTGGCTTCTCTCGACCGACATAGACGATTTGAGAATCCTTAACGGCTAAGATTCCATCTAGATAAACATGGAAATCTTTGTCACAAGTCACGATATTTACATGCTGAAAGACTTTCATTCTAGGCTCCTTTTCTATAAGACAATTTACAGTGAATAATTTTTCTAGCTATTGTAACAAAAAAGTCACCCGAAGGCAACTTTTTTCGTTCATAAGATTTCAAAATAGAAAGGATTATTCAGAGCTAAAAGCTGCTGCTTGCTGCATTTGGTAATACTTGCCTTTTCTAGCCATGAGGTCCTGATGGTTCCCATACTCAACAATGTCGCCATCCACCAAGACAAGAATCAAATCTGCATCCTGAATAGTTGACAAACGGTGAGCAATGATAAAGCTTGTACGCCCCTTCATGAGTTTAGCAAAGGCATCCTGAACTAGCACTTCTGTCCGTGTATCGATGGAGGAAGTTGCCTCGTCTAAGATAAGAATCTTTGGGATAGCTAGAAAGACTCGGGCGATGGTCAAGAGTTGGGCTTGACCGACAGAGAGAGATTCTCCCGCATTTTCCAACTTGGTATCATAGCCTTGAGGTAGCTGTTGGATGAAAAAGTCTGCATTGGCTGCTTTTGCAGCAGCAATCACTTGCTCCCGACTGGAATCAGGATTTCCAAAGGCTATATTATCATGAATAGTTCCTTGCTTGAGCCAGGTTTCTTGGAGCACCATGCCAAACTGCTGTCTCAATGACGCTCGGGTATAGTTGTAAATGGAACGACCGTCCAGCAAGATATCTCCTGAGTTAATAGGGTAAAAACGCATGAGGAGATTGATAAGAGTTGATTTTCCAGCACCTGTCGGACCAACAATAGCTACCTTACTACCAGCTGGAATAGCGATAGATAAGTCCTTAATCAAAATCTTTTCAGGATGGTAGCCAAAAGAGACATGTCTAAAAGAAATAGCTCCCTTAACTTGGTCACTGGTCAATACTTCCTTACCTGTTTCAACCACCTCAGGGCTCTCTAAAACAGCATAGACACGCTCTGCACAAGCCAAGGCACTTTGCAATTCAGCCAAAACTGAAGAAATATCGTTAAAGGGCTTGGTGTATTGCTGAACATAGTTCAAAAAGGTCACTAAACGTCCGATAGTCAAGGTGGAACCCATCATGATACGATAAGCTCCTACTCCAGCTAGAAGGGCATAAATGAGCGCATTAACAAAGCGAGTCGAAGGATTGACCGTTGAAGAATAAAAGATAGCCGACTGAGAATAACCTGCATAGTTATCATTAGCCTCACGCATCCTTTGGATAAATTCTGCCTGAGCATTAAAGGACTGGATAATGGTCTGCTGGCTCAACGATTCATCAATTAATTGTGTCTGAATTCCCCGCGTCTCTGTTTGCTTTTGGAAGAGATGATAGGAGCGTTTGGCAATAAAGCGTGAGATTACCATAGACAGTGGCGTCAACAGCAAGACTAAGAGAGTCATGAGGAGATGAATTTGGAGCATGGCTAGAATACTAACCAAAATCATTAAGACGCCAATAAAAAATTGATTAAAAATCATGGTCAAGCCAGCTGCTAACTGTTCGATGTCTGTGGTAACACGACTGACCATCTCCCCACTACCTTGTCTATCCACAAAGGCAATCGGTAAACGATGGAGCTTATGGATGATTTGCTCTCGCAAGTCTCTGGTATAAGAGAAGATTAGGCGATTATAGAGGAGAGGATTGACCCACTGCACAAGCGTATTTCCTATGACTACCAAAACCATCTGAATGAAAATCTGCCAAAAAACTGGTGAAGAACCAGCCACCAGAACTTGGTCAATGACCTGCCCAATCAGGATAGGTAGGTAAATTGATAAGCCAACCTGGGCAATAGTTCCTAGAAAGGCTAGGAAAAGGAGGAAGGGATGGCTTGCTAAATCTTTTGCCAAACGTTTGAGCGTCTGGTTTGCAGTTTGTCGTCTCATACTAGTCCTCCTTACCATGTTGGGATGCATTGATTTCGCGAAAAACTTGACTGGATTTCATCAAGTCCTCGTGCTTGCCGATAGCTAGAAGCTCACCTTTTTCCAAGAGGAGAATCTGGTCAGCCATCTGTAAAGTCGATGTGCGTTGAGAAATCAAAATTAAGCTTGTATTTGGCAAATTTTCTCGAATAGCTTTCAAGAGCCTAGACTCGGTAATGGTGTCGAGGGCCGAAGTCGCATCATCTAGGATGAGAAATGGTGCTTGGCGCAAGACTGCACGTGTAATAGACAGCCTTTGTTTTTGTCCACCTGAGAAATTTCGCCCTCCTGCCTCAACAGTGGCATCCAAAAGTCCTTCCTTTTCACTGACAAAATCCTTAGCTTGCGCAATCTCCAAGGCCTGCCAGAGTTCTTGATCAGTCACTTCGTGATTTAAACCTAGAGTCAAGTTAGAACGAATGATTCCCTTAAAAAGTTCGACCTTTTGGGGCACATAGGAAATCCAAGACCGCCACTGCTCAAGATTAAGAGGACTACGTCCATTTCTATAAAAGTCAATGCTCCCCTTGTCTGCTGGGTAAAGTCCAAGTAAGACTTGCACCAAGCTTGATTTACCAGAACCCGTCCCCCCAATGATACCAAGGATTTGCCCTTGCTTCATATCAAAAGAAATGCCTCTCAGAGAAGGCTGGGCCGCATCTGGATAGGTAAAGGTCAGTTCTTGGACTTGTAAAACCTCCTCGCTGGTAGCTTGCTTTTGTTCTAACTCTGAATGGATATCTTCTGGCTCTTCATCAAAGACTTCCTCGATTCGCTTGGCTGAAATATAGGACTGGTTGAGGGAATTTATCAGCATGGCGAGCTTGACCAATTCCACTAAAATCTGCAAGAGGTAGTTGATAAGGGCAATCAGGGCACCTTGACTGAGTAAACCTCCTTGAATAGAAATATAGCCCTGCCAGATGATGACGAGGAGAGTTCCATTAACAATCAGATAAGTCAGAGGGGTTAATAAACTAGACCAGAAACCCGTCTTTTCTTGCAGTCTCGCATAGACTTGATTAAGGGTTTGAAAAATCTGTAACTCTCGTTTTTCTTGTCCAAAAGCACGAATGACCCGCATCCCTTGTAATTGCTGACGTGTTTCCTGAACTAGTTGGTCCGTTTTCTTTCTCAGACTACTGTAGAGAGGATTGACCAATCGAGATAGGCCTACAATAACAATGGTCAGAATGACAACCATAACCAAGAACCAGAAAGTCAGCTCAGACGAGATGCGATAGGCCATAAAAATTGCCCCAAAAACAATAATAGGCGCTCGCAAAAAGAGACGCAGGAATTGATTGATACCAGTCTGAATCTGATAGGTGTCCGAAGTCAAGCGAGTCACTAAGCTCGAAGTTGTCAGACGGTCTCTGCTGTTCTTGGGTAAGGAAAGAATATGACGATAAAGGTCGTCTGTCAGTTCTTTGGCAAAACCAACCGCAGCCTTAGCTGAGTAAAACTGGGCTACCAAGGCCACTAAAACGCCAATCACGGCAAAGATAAGGAGCAGGCCAATCTGCATCCAGAGGTGTCCTTGATCTCTCTGGGGCAAGGATTGGTCAACAATCCCTGCAATCACCATGGGAACAAGAAGCTCAAACACAGCTTCTAATAGCTTGAACAAGGGTGCTAAAATCGATTCCTTAATGTAGGGTTTAAAGTATGATAATAAGTTTTTCATAAATCCCTTCTATTCTTATTCTGAAAATGAAGAAAGTGGGAAGTCCCACCCTCTGAATTTTATTTGTTTAAGTATGGCAATAGATAACCATATCCTGCTTCGTCCATCTCATCCTTGGCCACAAAGCGTAAGGAAGCAGAATTGATACAGTAACGGAGGCCACCTAACTCCCGCGGTCCATCTGTGAACACATGACCCAAGTGAGAATTCCCCGACCGAGAACGAACCTCAATTCGCTCCATTCCATGACTGAGATCCTTGTAATAATGAATCAATTCCTTGGAAATCGGACGGCTAAAACTTGGCCAACCACATCCTGAGGCAAACTTATCCTTGGCAAAAAAGAGTGGCTCACCCGTCGTAATATCTACATAAATCCCTTCTTCAAAGGTTTGGTCATAGGCATTGGTAAAGGGAGCTTCTGTAGCAGCTTCTTGGGTAACACGATAGGACTCTTCGGTTAAGCTTTTCTTTAACACCTCTTGACTAGGTTTTTCATAATTTGCTGCGTCAATCAATGGCTTATCAGCATCGGTCACATCGATATGACAGTAACCTGAAGGATTCTTCTTAAGATAGTCTTGGTGGTAGTCTTCAGCCAGAATGTAGTGGCGAAGTTTCTCCACCTCTACTGCAATCTTTCGACCAAGCATGCGCTCCTGCTCCTGCACCACTGTGTAGATAGCTGGCAAGTCTGCTTCATCTTGGTAATAAATCCCAGTTCTATATTGGCGACCACGGTCATTCCCTTGTTGATTGATAGATAAAGGATCGATAACACGGAAATAATAAAGCAAAATCTCTCTGAGTGACACTGCCTTCTCATCGTAAATTACTTGAACCGTTTCTGCATGGTCTGTTTCTTTGAGCAACTGGTAATTGGTCGTTTCGACTTGTCCATTAGCGTAGCCAACACTGGTTGCTGATACTCCAGAAATGCGTGAAAAATATTCCTCTAGACCCCAAAAACAACCACCTGCTAGATAAATTTCTGCCATCTTTATTTCTCCTTTATCAAGTTTTTAACTAGACTTCTTTTCAAAAAAAGGATAGGAAGCCCTCTGGTCGAGAGTTTCCCCATCCTATCTTCTATTCTTTATTTTGCTTCGACACGAACACCTTGGTTATCAACCTTCAAGTCATGCAGTTTTCCTTTGAAGGGTTGCTTTTCCAATTCTGCCTTAATCGTTGGCATCTTGTCATGAGAAGCCAAAACCATAACTGTCGGCCCAGCACCAGAGAGGTAGGTTGCATAGGCACCATTTTCTTTGGCTACTTGCTTAATCGTCGCAAATTCTCTCACCAAGTCCTGACGATAGCGCTCGTGGAAGAGGTCTCCCTCGATTGCTTGCCCAGCGGTCACCATGTCTCCTGCCAACAAGGCCGCAACTGCCACATTGGCGATAGAGCTAGCTGCAACAGCTTCCTTATAGGACAATTTCTTAGGCAAGACACCACGGCTGTCTCGAGTACGCAATTCATAGTTTGGAATGTAGGCTAGGAAATCACACTCTGGGAAGTCTGCTACAATAGCTGAAACTTCCCCATCAACAGAGCTTGCAATAACGAGATTACCATAAATTGCTGGAGCTACATTGTCAGGATGTCCTTCAATCTTAGTCGCTAACTGCAATTTTTCATGGTCAGATAAGTTGAGATTCCCCAGTTGGTTGGCTAGTTCAATCCCAGCAACAATAACCGAGCTAGAAGAACCCAAACCACGCGCCAAGGGAACATCACTAGTCATTTTCAAACGTCTTGGTTGTAAATCTGGTACAATTTGCAAAGCGATTTTGAGCAAGAGATTACGCTCGTCATGTGGAATCCATTTGCCAATCTGGTGTTCAATCAACCACTCTTCTCGTTCTTCGCAGACCTCAATTTGAAGATACTTGGTTACAGCTACACCGACCGAGTCAAAACCTGGCCCGATATTGGCACTGGTTGCAGGTACAATAATTTTCATCTTATTCTCCTAGCACCTTGAAGCTATTCAAGAGGTCGAATTCTGAAACCTTCTTCAATTCAGCTGAAACATTTTCAAGTTGGGCTTTATTGATCTTATGTGTAATGATGACAACACGCGCCTTGTCACCCTCTTTGCCATCTTGAAGGATTTGCTTGAAGGAAATATCTTGAGCGTTGAAAATCTCAGCCAATTTCAAGACCTGACCTTTTGAATCTGGAGCCAAGATTGAGAAGTAGTAATTTGCTTTGACATCTTCTGGATTTGCCAAGACCAAGTCACGGCTATATTCGTTAAAATCTTTACCGATGGTACCATCATTCAAGCGACGAACGATACGGACAATATCCGCCACAACACTTGTTGCAGTTGGTTTTTGACCCGCACCTGGTCCATAGTACATAGACTCACCGATACCAATAGATTCTACAAAGACGGCGTTCATTACCCCATTTACACTAGCAAGTGGGTGCGCTTTAGGAAGGAAGGTTGGAGTTACTTCTGCAGCAATACCTGAAGGAGTTTCCTCGATAGAACCAACCAATTTCACTACATAGCCAAGGTCTTGAGCCACAGCTACATCTTCTGGTGTGATGTTACGGATTCCCTTATGGGCTACATCGTCAAAGGCAACCTTCATACCAAAAGCAAATTGGCTCAAAATCACCATCTTGTAGGCTGCATCAATCCCATCTACGTCATTTGTAGGGTCACTTTCTGCAAAACCTAGTCTTTGCGCTTCTGCAAGAGCATCATCGTAAGACCAGCCTTCTTCCACCATTTTGGTCATCATGAAGTTAGAAGTTCCGTTAACCACACCAAGCACGCGCGTGATTTTATCAGAAGCCAAGGAATTTGCTAGAGTGCGAAGAATTGGAATCCCACCAGCTACTGCTGCTTCGTAGTAAAGTGCTACCTTGTTAGCTTTAGCAATTTCTAGCAATTCTGCGCCATGGACAGCCAAAAGGTCCTTGTTAGCAGTAACAACGTGTTTCCCAGCTTCCAAGGCACGCGTGATAAAGGTTTTAGCTGGTTCGATACGTCCCATCAATTCCACTACGATTGTAATGTCTTGATCTGACAAAATATCATCCACATTGGTTACAAAGTTAAAGTCATTCCCTGCTGCAAGCAAGCGATTCTTTTCATCTTCATCCTTGACCAATACCTTGGCAACTTCAATCTCTGAATGTGCTGATTGATTGATTTTTTCTCCATTTTCCTTTAGGAGGAAAGGCACGCCACTTGCAACGGTACCAAATCCTAGTAAAGCAATTTTAACTGTCATGTTTGTCTCCTCGAAATTTTCTAATATAGCCATTATAACAGAATTTTGTGAAAATTCCTATTATAGTAAATCACTATTTCAGTCTAGAAAAAAACGAATCCGATGATTCGCTCTTCTTAAAATCTAAAAATAGCTTTCCAGAAATGATTATCCAATCTTTTGTAGATTAATCACCGCATCGTGATTGATCAAGACTTGACCATACTCTTGCAAGACTGAGCGACTGATGTCACTATCGTCCGCAAACTCGCGCATACGAGCCAACAACCAAGCTGGATATGGACTTGGATGATTTTCAATATCCACTAAAATGGTCAAATAATAGCGCTCGTTCATCTTGTAGAGTTCAGAAGTTTCCATCTCAAAAGTCACTGTCTTAGCAAAAGACACCAAGTCAGCCAACTTAGCAAAAGAAAGGATGTAGTAGATATAAGGCTCTTTCTTGCCTTCAACTTCTTGTTCAGCCTGCTCCTGCTCTTCTTCCTCGGCTTCTACTTGCTCTAGAGATTGAATGGCTTCAATATCATCCTTTGTTTTGTCTGCGATGCTTTTTTCCAAGGTTTTGATAAATTCATCAGGCGACATTTGAGCCAATTCTTCCATATCTGGTAAATCCGATAAGTCTTCAAAATCTAGATTTTGGTCAATCTTTGATTTGGTTACAAAGACATCGACCTTATCAGGTTTTGGAGTCACACGGAAGCTCAACATACCTGTATCCAAAAAGCTCTCAGGCATCTCTAACTCATCCAAGATAGCATAAAAGAACTCTTCTGTTTTTTCTTGAGGAACGAGAAAGTCAGCAATCTCCATGCCTCGATCCATCAAATCCTCTAAAGACATCGTGATTTTCAAAGTTGTATCACTAATTTGTTTCATTTTCATTGCTAGTAACCTCATACTTTCAGTTCTATCTATTATACTAGATTTTTACGATTTTATCAAAAGAATGAAGCGAGAATGTGATATAATACTAGAGACCATTTTACAATACAAGAAAGAAAGTACAATGAAAAATATAAAAGTTAATGCACTGGCTAGCTTACTAGTCAATGTTCTCAATATCGTTTTTCCACTGATAACCAATCCTTATCTGACGCGGATTCTCAGCAAATCCAACTACGGTTATTTCAATACCGCCAATACCTGGGCTAGCTTTGTCATTCCTTTAGCCGCCTTTGGAATATACAACTACGGGATTCGAGCTATCAGTAAGGTTAAGGACGATAAAGATAAGATTAATTATGTCTTCTCCAAGTTATTCTATATATCTGTAATTACTTCTGTCCTTACAACAAGTATCTACTTTTTGTTTATTTACCTAGATAATAGTATTGAAAATTTGAAAGAACTCTACTATATACTTGGTGTCCAGGCTCTCTTCCAATTCCTTTATATCGAGTGGATGAACGAGGCTTATGAAAACTATGCCTTCATCCTTTACAAGACATTGATTATTCGGATTGCCATGCTGGTTGCTATCTTTACCTTTGTTAAAACTGCAGATGATATCGTTCCTTATGCCATCGTCATGAGTGCGACAACTATCCTCAACTACCTGCTCAGTTTTCTTTGGATCAAGAGAGAAGTTTCCTTTGTCAAAATTGGTCTCATGGAATTAATCAAAGCATCTAAGCCACTCTTGACCATGTTGCTTCTAGCTAATGCCAATATGCTCTACACCTTACTTGATAGAATGTTTATCACCAAAGGGCCTGATGAAAACTACATTTCTTATTATACCATTGCTTCTAGCATCGTCATGTTGATTGCCAGTGTCCTGAGTGGAGCTATCAACGTCAGTATTCCACGTCTCGGCTACTATCTCGGTAAGAAAGACTACGAATCTTATAAAAATCTTCTAAACCAAGGAGCCGCCCTCTTTTATTTTCTTATCATTCCAACCAGTATTGGGATGATGGTATTAGGAAACTACGCTGCAGTCATCTACTCTTCTGAAAAATACCTTGAAGCTGGTATTGTGACTAGTGTCTTCGCCTTTCGAACTATCATTTGGGCTATTGAGTTGATTCTCGGTAAACAAATTATCTTCATCAACGACCACGAAAATCGTTTAACAGCCTTTTACTTTATTGGTGGCGGAGCTAATATCCTACTCAACAGTCTCTTGTATTTCAATAATATTTTTGCACCAGAGTACTACATTGCTACTACTATTATTGCAGAAACTGTAGTTGTTCTACTGGAAATTTACTTTATCAAGAAGCATCATCTGCTTGACTTAAAAGAAATATTTACTACTTTAACACGCTATACTATTGTATCGCTCGGATTCATTCCAATTTATTTCACTTTTAAATTTCTTTTCCAAATCAACTCTTATACAGTCAACCTCAATATGATACTCATGGTACTCTTGACTGTTGCGACTTGCGGTATCTATTATCTCTTGACGCTATTTCTTACCAAAGATAAAACACTCCACTATGCACTCAATCTTGCACTTGCTAAGATTAAAAGAAATTAAAAGAATCCCCTGCTAATAGACTATTCTACTAGCAGGGGATTTTCTCATTATTCCTTTTCTTTCTTGTCGGAACTACTTGACTCTATAATTGAGTCCTCTTTTTGTTTTTCTGAATTAGAAGAGTTCATTTCTTTATGATTTTCTTGCTTTTCTGCCTTATTAATCTTGTCTGATTTATCAGTTAGAGTAGATGTTTCCTGTTTGTTTGTAGAATGATTTTGCTGCTTATCAACAGTAACTACTTGTCTCCATACACCTTCTTCATTAACTTTATAACCATCAGGTGTGGTAGAATTTTTCAATAAGGAACCATCTGCTTGGAAATAGTACCAATGACCATCAACCTGTTTCCAGCCAGTTTGCATCGCTCCTGTTGAATCAAAGTAATATTGATCACCATTGACTTTTTGAAGGCCAACCAACATAATACCATCTTCAGGATTTAGATAATACCAGACGCCTTTGTCTTTTATCCAACCAGTTTTCATGGCTCCATTTGATTCAAAGTAACGGTAATGATTATCAAACCATTTCCAGCCAGTCTGCATGGCACCAGATGCACTAAAGTAATATTGCTTGCCATCTACTTGATTGAGTCCAACCAACATAGCGCCTTCCTTAGATTCAAGATAATACCACATATCATAATCTTTTAGCCAACCAGTTTGGAGTGCACCAGATGAGGCGTAATAATGCCAGACATCATTTGACCACTGCCAGCCAACTTGCATGTTACCTGAGGATTTAAAGAAATAGGTTTTTCCATCAATCGCTTTAGATCCTACGGCCATGATACCTGTTTCTGGATCCAAATAATACCATGATTCTTTATCTTTCAACCAACCAGTTTTCATAGCACCTGAGTTCGTATAGAAGTACCAGCTATTGTCTTGCCACTTCCAGCCAGTCTGCATGGCACCACTAGCATTCAAATAGTAACGAATACCCTTTATATCTTGTCTGCCAGTTAACATGATGCCATCTTTATCCAGATAATACCATGTTTCCTGATCCTTGACCCAGCCAGTTTTCATAGATCCAGAACTTGCAAAATAGTTCCAGTGACCATCAACAAAGGCCCAGCCAGTTTGCATGACACCTTCTTGATTAAAGTAGTATGTGCTTCCATTGATATTCTTTTTACCGACAGTCTTTAGACCATCCTCATCATAGAAATACCAAGCTGAATCAATCTTTTGCCAAGTTGAAGGCTTACCTGAAATTTGTAGTACGCCACTTTCGCTAAAGAACATCTTCTTACCATTAAAAACTTGGTGTCCTGTCAGCATCTTACCATCTGCCGCAAAAAGGTATTTTTTCCCTCCAATTTCAGAGAGCTCGCTAAATCGTCTAGCACCATTCGACTGGATATAATACCAAGAGTTATCTAGCTTGAACCATCCACCAGTTTGCATTTTACCATTTTTGTTCAGATAGTAATCATTCCCCTTGGCATTTTCTCCCCAGTCGTCATTAAGGTGAAGCCAGCGGCCTGCTTGCATTTGTCCTTTTCCATTAAAGAAGTAAGTGGCTCCGCCAATCTCTTTCCAGCCGATAGCCATTTCCCCGTCAGACAAACGATATTTCCAATAGCCATCTTCTTGATACCATTTTTCGTCAACTACTGGGATATCAGGGAAGGTATTTGAAACATTAGCAAATCCTTTATCGCTAATATCAAAAACAGTAGCGTCTTGAGTTTGGCTAGCAGCACGAAGAACCTGAATATTTTTCTTCTGAAGGTATTCTCTAGTTGAAGCAACATTAATATCTCCACCAGTTGTCTGAATAATCATTTTTGGTGATAAGTTTTCAAGGAAATTAATCGTATTTGAAATTGTCGCATCATAATGGTGGTTCCATTTCATCATATCAACCTTGCCGATAACTGGACCTAACTTATCTTCTGCTCCTTCGGCATTATCCAAATCTCCACCAAGATAGATTCTCTTTCCTGCCACAGTCACTACTGAAACAATGGAGTTGGAGTTATCATCTCGAACTTTTTTCAGATTCCCATCAGCATCATATTCATTCTTATAGTTGTAGAGCTGGATATCCATATCACCTAATTTTATATGGCTATCCTCATCTGAAATATTCTGGATAAGCGTAACTCCTCGTTTTTGAGCTGCTCTCAAAGCATTATCATAATTGAAAAGATTATCCCATAGACCCCACTTTGCTGTGATTCGATCATCTGAATATTTTTTCAAATAAAACTTACCAACCTGATAACGATTGAGTATTTCGTCTGCTCCACCAATATGATCACTATGAACATGAGTTCCTATGATAAAATCTAATTTTTTAACACCTATTTCATCTAGGTGGCGAATCAATCTATCCTCTAATACTTGATAATTTCTCATAGAAATTCCCCAACGACTTGGATAGCGTGGGTCACTCCCATCAGGAAAATCATAGTCTTCTCCCATATCAATCAAAGCATAGTGACCATTGCTTTCCAGAAGGATGGCGTCACTCCCAGATTTTGCTTTAGTATTTATGAAATGGATACGATTGCCCGAACCTGCAGAGATAGTATTTGCATCTACTCCTTGCGATAACTGAATCAGCGCTAGAAAGAATACAAGAAAACTATACCCAACTAATTTTATTAACTGTTTATTTTTCATCTTGAAAACCCCTTTATTTTAAAAGATAAGAAACTTATACTAATCAATCCAATAATTTTTATCTCCTCCTGGCACTTGTTGCTCAATGGGTGGCGGACTCATATAGTTTTCTCCAAATTCGTAGACAAGTAATTCATGGTATTTTCTAGGAACCTTGACCACAATGTTTTCATACGGCATATCAATCAAATCATAGAGCCATTCTTTTTTTATACCATCTGGATAATAGGAATCATAGATAGTACAAGTGAGATCTGTTGCTTGATCCACACTATACTTCAAAGCAAGACTTTCTAATTTTTGGTTCCATATCTGTGGGGAAGTTAAACGAAAAATAGCTGACCCCATATAACGAGGGAGATTTTTAAGTCCACCATTCTCAGACTTAATCCCTTTAAAATTCAAAGAAGAAAGACGAATGAAATATTTGTAGAGCTTCATTTTCTTCTGGTCACTTTCTTGCGTTACGACACCATCATATGGAAAGATGTCAACGCAGGTTCCCAATACGACCGTTTTATCTATAAGATTAGCATCTCGACGTGTCCTCACATCATAGACTCGCATATAACTGTAAGGATACCCCTTTGTTTCTCTGAATGAAATTAATTTGTAGTAGGGATGATTTTCATTTTTTAAAACCTTATACAGTTTTTCAAACTCATCACGCGCTAAGGAAATATCTGTATCATCATCCCAAGGTATAAATCCTTTATGGCGTACAGCTCCTAGTAATGTTCCAAAATCAATAAAATATTTGATATGATGTTGTTCACAAAGATCATGAAGATACTTCAAAATATCTAATTCTACTTGTTTGATTTCTTCAAGAGTTAAAGTTCTTTCAGACATAGGTTTTATTCTCCTAATTTTGACTATATTTTTAAACGTTTCTTAATCCCAATCCAGTTATTTAGACTTTTTAACAATCTTCCACAATTTAAAATCATGATGAGATACTCTTTGTTCAACTGGCGGCAATTGCATATAATCTCCGTAGTCTGAGGTCAAAATTTCATGATATTTTTTCGGAATAGTAAATTTCTTACCTTCAAATGTTCCAGTAGTAACTTGTTCTAGCCATTCGCGTCTCCACACTGGTTTGTTCATATCCTTGTAGATAAGATAATCCACTTCCTCATAATCTGACACTTTACGTGATTTAGCAAGTTCTTCAATTTGTGCAACGTATTTATTTGTATTTGTGAAATAAAAAATAATAACTGAAATATAGCGTATCAGTGAATTCAGAACACTTTTCGTATTGGTGATACCTTTAAATGTATAGCAACTCAATTGACGTTTCTTTATCAGCTTTGTCATCTTGTTCTTGAAATTGGCATCATTCTCGTAGCCATCTACAGGGAAAATATCTACATAAATCCCCATATTTGAATCAATACGAACATCTTCTTCTAGCAAGTAGGTATGGTTATCCTGCACTTTCATGAAGGGATAGACATAGTTGAGATTATTTTTATAAGACATCACTTCGTAACGTTCATCAGGGTTAGCAATAAGATAGTCTTGCAACTTTTCATAATCTTCTCGTAACATACAGATATCCATGTCATCATCCCAAGGAATAAAACCTTTATGACGAACCGCACCGATAAGACTGCCATAAGCTAGGAAATATTTGACACCAATTTTCTGGCAAGTTTCATGAATGTATTCCATAATTCCTAGTTCCATCTGTTGGATCTCTCTAATATCAGTTACTTCCTGATAACGAATACCTTCATCACGTTTGCAAACAACTAATCCATAACCAATAATCAACCAAAAGATAATATTAATAAAGTTAGTTGAGTACATAATCTGACTTTCAAATAATTGACCGAACAAGATGCCAAAGAAAAGAATCATAATCAACTTTTCAGAGTTCTTTTTAGAAACAATCAAATAAGTCAAAAAGCGCTTAATTATATATCCTAGTAGAAGTAGAAAGGATACTAAACCTAAAATTCCAGAACTAACAAATATCGTTACCAAAATGTTATGGAAATTTCCACCAATAAGAGAATTTTGAATCTCAAATTTACTGAAATATTTTGTGTAATAATCTGGAACATTTCTTACACCATAACCAAAAATTGGTTTCTCACTTCCCATTTTTATAGCATTTTTCCAAATATAAGTTCTGCCACTAGGTGTTGTTTCTATTAGATGAAGTTCACCTGTTTTTTTTATAACTGAAGAATCCGTTTCTGCATAAGATTGTCCTTTATTTAAGTCTAATACAGTCGCTTTCCCCGAGGATATGTAAATAGAGGTTACATAACTCAATCCGATGTTAGCAGCAGAAACAAGTAAAGCAGAAATAATAAAGATTAGAAATCGCTTAGCTAACTTGCCCCCGTTAATAAAGAAACTATAAAACCCAATCATTAACACTAAAGATAATAAAGCTCCTCTACTTTGCATGGTTGCGAAGTAAACTAATTGAATTACATTATTCAGTTTAAGATAGACAGAATATTTACTTCCTTTATGAATCAAATACATAGCCAAAATAATGCTAATGTATGAAAATATCGCACTAGCATTTGGATTAACAATCCCCCACAGACGTCCATTCATAACACCATAGTAATAAGATTGTTCGCCAATCTTAAATAGGATAAGGACTCTACTTACCAATAAACCAAACGCAAAAATTGCTGAAGAAAAAGATACAATTTGAACCGTATAGGCAATCCAGTCAAATAATTTTTTAAGTTGCCCTGATTCTAACATGGTAAATAATAAAATATAGGTCACCATAAAGAGGATCTCTATCACATTTCCAATCAAATGTCCAGAGCGATTAAAAATAGCTGATAACAGATGACTTCCAGCCAATAGACCAAATAAGGACAGAAATTTGCGATCTACTGTGATTTCTTTCCACTTAAACAATAAGGTACAGCAAATATAAAGTACTACAATCGCTGATAATCCCTTGTAGAGGGGATTTGCTATCTTATAAACCAGTGAACTCATACTTAAAATCGAAATAAAAACAAATAGATACGCAATCCATAGTTTTGATTTTTCAAAGTATTCATCCAATTTTGAAAAATTCATTTTCAACTCCTTCTCATGATATTAGTTTTTTAATCCAACAATTTTCTTATATAGCCATGGAGAAATGACAAGTGAGAGGATCGCTACCTTGCGAAAAGTAGTGAAATAAGCATCCTTCCATATTTCACGTCGATGCTGAACAATCCAAGTCCTCAGCTCGGCTTTCTCCTTTTGATACTCTCCACGTGAAGTAAAGATAATTTTATCGTAAACTGTGATGTACGACCAACATTCTCTATTTTTTAATTCGTGTTTTAAATTAGGGAAGACTTGTGAAACTTGAGCAATTATTTGCTTATAAACTTCTATCGTATCAAATACATACCGATTAACTGATGTTGTCGCACTTCCCTCACGATGATCATAATAATAAATCGGTTTGTCAATAAATACGCTACTACATCTTGTCTTTAGTAACAATTCAGTTAAAAACAAGGCATCTTCAGCCAGGTGATAATTTGTATTAAACTTTTCATCCGCAAGCAGGTCTCTCTTAAACAGTTTTGCGACTGGAAAAAATGACGTTCTGGTAGTCATCAGTAATTCTTTCATGGTTTCTTCTGTTGACCAGAGTTCTGTTTTTCCAGAATGTGGAGGTAGGTCTGTTACAATGCCATTTTTGATATGGTGTAGAGGAGCAATTACAAAGCCTACATTCAACCCTTCAACTGCACTTGCTAAAGTAGCTAGGTAATCTTGGGTAACAAAATCATCGCTATCAATAAAGGTAACCCAAGAACCCGTCGCTAACTGAATTCCAACATTTCTGGCATTAGAAACACCAGCATTTTCGATATGGTAAACCTTGATATTCTCATACTGATTTGCTAAATCATCACAGATCTTTCCACTAGAATCAGTAGACCCATCATTTATTAGGATTAGTTCAAAATTGGTATAAGTCTGATGAAGAATTGACTCCACACATCGTTCCAAATAGGCTTCTACATTGTAGACTGGAACGATAACGCTTATTTTTTCTCCCATCATGCTCCATATTCTCCCTTGTACTCTCTATAACTCTTATCCATATCAGCGATAACAGCATCATGATGTGGTAGCTGCTTATCTGCTGGTGGAGGTGTCATATAATCACCAAAAGCAGTGCTGAGATAGGCATCATAGCCGACTGGAACGGGCATCTCTGTCTCTTCAAATGGCAAGAAGAGATTATCTTCAAAGGATGCGATTGGGTACTTGTTTCTCATGTAGCCAGGACCTGAGCATAATTCTGTGATGCCATCGCTCTCATCCAGACTATACTTGGTCATTTCTTTCTCAGCTTTTTTCCAAATACGATAACGGAGAGATTTGGGAGTCATCCCCAGTAAAATACGGCTTCCCCATTTCATAAGTGCACCATGCTTTTCTGGAACAGTTTGCGCACAAAAGAGTGAATAAATCAAGGCCCAGCGAACCTGTTTCTTTCTCTCAGCTGGATTTTTCGGATAATAATCCAAAGGCAAAACATCCAAAGCCAAACCATGTGGCAAATCCAAATCTTGCTGGTAAGGTTTAATACAGGTAGTTTCCTTGTCACGAATAGTAATAAAAAGATTGCGGTCGACAAAATCCTTGTTACTCTTTGACAAGAAATAACGCTCATCTGCATAACGAGGCCATAATTCTGCCAATTTTTCATAATCCTTACGGGGCATAAAAAAATCTAGATCATCATCCCAAGGAATGAAACCCTTGTTTCGAAGGGCACCAATAGCACCTCCACCACAAAGATAACAAAGCAAATCATGTTCTTTACAAAATGCGACGAAATATTCAGCCATTTCCAGACTACGAGCCTGAATCGCTTTCAAATCACTCATGTCTCTCCTCTTCTGTTCAATAACGAGTTATATCGTTTTATTATACCATAAAAAAGCCTTAAAAATCCATCAGACACTAAGAAAAATCAAAGTTCAAACCACTATTTTACTGGTGATTCAAACCTTGATTTTTCCTGTATTAATCTCCTATCTAATTCCAATTGTAGAATATTCATCTCTACACAATCGTATCATAATCTTTTTCTTTCGTCTTCAAAGTCTCAACAACCTTTGTCGAATAAGCTCCTTTCATAGTTGTATCGAGTTGACTAGAAATCATCCCTAGTGCTGTCTTTGTTGCTAGAGCTTCTGTTTTGATCTTAAAGTCACCATCTGACATCAAATTATTACGCTCATTCAATTTGATCGGTGAATAGATATGACTGATTAGTAAACGTTCTAGTCCCTTCTGAATCTCAATCATATTATTGTTCACTCCTGAGAAGAAATCATTAATCATTTCATCAAACATAAGCTATCCCTTCTTTTTTTCTTGATCAAGTTTCATCTTTCGACGATGTAAGGTATCTATATCCTCTTCTAATTTTCGTCGTTCTCGTCTATACTCAATCTCTTCTTTTTCAATACTTTGTTCCAAAGCACGCTGATTTCTTATAAATCCTATGGATACTGCTTGGCTAAAGTCCGAAGCTATTCTGTTTAATCGTGCTCTTTCCTCAGTAGTATCCACGTCCACTTGTCCTAGGTAATGCTGCATCATCTGATACTTTCTTTCCATCATATGCAACAATTGGTTCCGTTTTTGATGAAGGTTTTCAAATTGTTCTTCTCTTTGTTGGCGAATAGAACGATTGCGTTCATCTAATAAATCTAAATGGTTTTGCTTTGTTCTTAATTCCTGCCAGATTACTTGATTTTCATCCATTCTTTAAAATTCCCTGCTAACTCTTTATCATCTTCCAATTTTTTTTGGACACCATCTGCTATTTGCTTTTCTAAACTTTGAAAATCTTCGGCTAGTTTTTCTGATTTTTTGATTTTTGGATAGAAATAATGATCAAGATCATCTACGATTGTCGTACGAGATACTCCTCCATCAGAATAGGCTGTCGCCACCTCTGTAGGTGATAAAATAAAACCAAAGGGAACGTGATAAGTACTCGCTACTATTTTCTCTGCTTCTTGGTGAGCTTTATGAACTATGGAGCAAATCTCTTCATGACCAGCATTTGCGACTTCATGCAATCCCGATGAAATCGTTAAGGCCTGTTCGGAGTCTAAAAAGAGTTCCTCACCACTCGTATAACCGCCTGAAGCCAATGCCTCTTTAGCCTTTGCATAGGAATACAAGCCACTGGAAACCTTATCCAAACCAGATGAATACCTTTTTTCAAACGATGAACGATCATTCTTAATTTTAAGACTACCATCTTCATTAAAAACATAACCGCCCCACAAGTGTTGAGAATATACAAAATCTACCTGTTGTACAGAGTCCACATGATGCATCATCCCTACAACACCGACACTATCCATTCTATTTTTAGGGTAACCTATAGGAACCAAATCTTTATCATCAACATAATTATGAATACGATACTTTATCGCATCCACACGTTGCCGCTGTTCTTTGGTCAAGACCGGATAGATATTCGGGCCTTGGTAGATATAAGCTCCTGAAATACGTGAAATGTCCCTAACATTAGCTAGGGCGTATTGAGCATTCATAGAACCAAGAGAGTGACCATAAACTGAGATTTTAGCGTTTGGATATTCCAACATTATATCATCTAAGATAGATGCCGCCGCCTTCAACTGAGAAGTCACCCCTTCTTCACCTTTCAAAATATTTTGAGCCATGGGAATATCATTTGCAAGCCAATCTACTTCCCATCCTTCATCAAATGGCGATTTAGAACCTTCGTAAAGAACGGACACTTCAGATTGGTCTGGACTCTCAACTACGTAAACCTTCAATCCTGTCTCGTCTTCTATCACCTGACGGACTGTGCCGATGGAACTTTTTCGAGTTTCTATATAAATATCATTATCAACTTGTAATGTATTATCATATTCTTTTTCAGCAATTAACTTTCGTTCATAGTCGCTATACATAGAATTCATCAGTTGGAGTCTCCCTTTAATTTTTCCAGAGATGGATTACTCCCACCGCCATTTCTTAATTTACCATCACTATCTTTATGTAAGAAAACACTAACTTTATAACTTGAAGAATCATTTATATACAAATAAACAATTATTCCTCCCATTGGATTATGTTCAAAAGAATCAACTTTATATGATTTAATAATTCCTTTTTCTGTTAGAGCATTCGGATCTATTTGTTTTAAGCGCACTTTAAAAATCTCTTTCGCTTCCTCACTCTCTACAATTCTCACCATCTCATCATGTTCTGCTTGTTTCATCACTTTAAATCCTCCTACGCTTAATCCAACGATAACTAATAAACTAGCTAAAACAATTCCTACAATTTTTAATGGTTTCATGACGTCTCCTTTATGTTATTTTACAAATATATCATGTACTGATTTACTTATAGTATACCGTAAAGATTTGTCTGGACTCTCAACTACATAAACCTTCAACCCTGTCTCGTTTTCAATCACCTGACGAACTGTGCCGATTACATTAGGATTGTTATCAGTTCCAATATCAATTGGATCATCTTTCGTATACTCCGTATATTCTCTAGCAGCAATTTTTTGTCTATCATGTTCCGTATATTTTTGTATCATTTTTTCACCTTTTTTAACAATTCTGCAAGTTGAGCAGAATAGCCGCCACCTGAATATTCAATTTTTCCGGTAGTGCTATCTTTCTCTAATCCATACATCACTCTTAGTTTTTTATCTGAATTTACATATACTTTAAAATCAATACCACCCATGGGATTATGCTTAATTGAGTCGATATCAATTTCATACGATTTTATTGTACCTTCTTTTGTTAAGGCCTCACTATCTAGATATTTAAGTTTATTTTCAACAATCTTTTTGACTTCCTCACTTTTAACAATTCTCGCCATCTCATCGTGTTCTACTTTTTGCATTACTTTATATCCTCCTATGCTTAATCCAACAATAACCAAAAAACTAGCTAAAATGATTCCTACAATTTTTAATGGCTTCATGACATCTCCTTTATGTTATTTTACAAATATATCATGCACTGATTTACTTATAGTATACCATAAATATCGGTCTGGACTCTCAACTACGTAAACCTATATTCCTGTCTCGTTTTCTATCACCTGACGGACTGTGCCGATATCTTCTAGCTCTCCTTTATCGTTTTTAATAGTCAGAGGATCACTAGGTTCATAGACTGAATACTCCTCATTTGCTATACTTTGTCGCTCATAATCACTGTAGTCTCTACTCATTGTTTCTCCTTTATCAGATTGTGCAATTTCCCCGAGTATCCCCCACTGGAAAAATCCACCTTATTTGTTTGCGAGTTTTTCTCTAGGGTATACCTTACATATAGTTCATTATCTTCATTTACATAAACAGAAAAATTTATTCCCCCCATAGGGTTATGTTGAATAGATTCTGTATCTATTTCATAAGACTGGATTACTCCTTTATTTGTAAAAGCTTTCCCATCTATGTAATTCAAATAATCCTCTATTATTTCTTTGACTTCCTCACCCTTGACAACCCTAACCATCTCATCGTGTTCTACTTGTTTCATTACTTTATATCCTCCTATGCTTAATCCAACGATAACCAACAAACTAGCTAAAACAATTCCTATAATTTTTAGTGACTTCATGACATCTCCTTTATGTTATTTTACAAATATATCATGTTGGGATATGTTTCAGAATAACTTGTATACTCTTCATTGGCAATTTTTTGACGTTCATGATCAGTATACTGTCTACTCACTTTTTCTCTCCGTTATCATTTTTTCAAATTTAGCAGAGTTTCCTCCGCCATCATTAACTAACTTTCCACTTTTTTTATCTTTATTAATAGTGAAAAATACATATAATTCTTCGTCATTATTTATATAAATTTTTAATTTGATCCCTCCCATTGGACTATGATTGATGGATTTATCATCAATTTGATAAGACTTTATTTTCCCTTTATTTGTTAAATAAAATTGATCCATTTCTTTCAAATCATCTTCTATAATCTTTTTGACTTCCTCACTCTCTACAATTCTCACCATCTCATCATGTTCTGCTTGTTTCATCACTTTAAATCCTCCTACGCTTAATCCAACGATAACCAACAAACTAGCTAAAATAATTACTACAATTTTAAATGACTTCATAGAATCTCCTTTATGTTATTTTACAAATATATCATGT